>CAMWGM010000027.1 GCA_947173755.1 uncultured Muribaculaceae bacterium | reverse complement strand
GCACATTTCGGTAGTTCCTAGCCGCTACGGATCATCGGGTTATCTTCAACCGCGCATAGCGAATCCGACCATATCGGGAAACCGGGGAGGCGGTCGCAACGTATGCCGCGGATAAACTCGTTCCAGTTGTCGATCCATTCGATCTGCTCCCCGCTAAGCTGATAGGCCTTCAGATCGGGGATTTCCGCATCGTCGAGGAGAATGTCGTCGATTGAACACCCGGGTATATTCTCGGGGTTGAAATAGAAATTCGGAAGTTCGCCGATATCCTTACGGACACACATGATGAAGACACGTTCGCGGTGCTGCGGAACTCCGATGTAATGGGGACTGAATATCACCGGTTCGTCAAGCACGTTGTAGCCGGCCGTCTCCAGCGACTCATGGATGACATTCCAGGTATTCCCCTTGTCGTGTGACGCCAGATTTCTCACATTCTCGAGCAGCGCATATTTCGGTCGGTGATGCTCCAGAATACGCATTATGTCGAAGAAGAGTGTCCCTTTCGTCGAATCGGCAAAGCCGAGTCTCTTTCCCGCTTTTGAAAATGCCTGACACGGGAAACCGGCACACAAAACATCGTGGGCAGGGATGTCGGCAGCATCGACCTTCGTTATGTCGCCGTCGGGCATAATCCCGTAATTACGTTCGTAAGTCTTACGGCAATCCGCATCTATATCGCTGGCATACAGACAGGTGCCTCCCAGATCAGACATTGCCTGATGGAAGCCGCCGATGCCACAGAAAAGGTCGATAAACGTAAATGGTTTTATCATTCGGGATGGATAGTGAATATTCCGATGACAAATTTACGCAATTTTTTGGAAAAACACACCTCCGCCGATCCCGGGGGATGACGGAGGCGTCGGATACCTTGTCAGTACTTGCGGATCAGAAAGTATAACTGATGCCGATCGAGGGGGTGATGGCGTGCAGACGGTAGTCGGCGCAGAAAGTGCCTACAGGCGATGCGCCGGGGATGCCGAGCTGGGAGAGCTGGGCGCCGATAAGATCGGAATAGTCACACTTGGTGTTGTCACGGCCCATGCCGAAGATATACATGAATGCGGCATCGATCGACAGACCCTTGACGGGGCGGAAGGAAAGACCGATGGTGGGCTCGACCTTTGTCATGCCGGGAGTCTCGGGATTGTAATAATCATCGTTGACGGGAGTGGTGTCGACCATCAGACCCAGACGTGCGTCGAAGCGCGAGGTGATGGCATACTGTCCGCCGAGCGAGAAGCACCATGCGTTGGAATATTTCTTCTCGATGTGCTGGTTGAATTTCTGAGCCAGTTCGGCGGGGAGAGCGAAGCGGATGTCGAGGCTGCGGTAGGCATGCCATCCGGTGAGACGGGCATCGAACGCGAGGGTGAGACGGTCCACCGGCTTCCACGATGTTCCGAGCGAGAGCACCCATGGGCAGGGCATTTCGGCAGCGAAGTTGGCCTCGTTGATGAGCGACACCTGTTCCTCGAGCAACTGCTCGGCCATCTGGTTGGCATAGGACACTTTGGCAAGTCCCGATTTGACCTTCATCTTCATCTGCGAGCGCCACGACGCTCCTACTGTCCAGTTGGGGAGAATGTCATACATGGCACCGATATTGAGGCCGCACACCACGCCTGCATCGCCGGTGAGGTTGACCGAAGCCGGTGTGATGCCGTCGAATTTGGGGAAGGTGGCGGGAAGTTGACCGGTCATCTGGAGCACGCCGATCATTTTGTCCATCGATTCGGGAGTGACGAGACCCTTGTTGAGGTTGACGTTACCCCACGAGATCATCGCGCCGGCGCCTACCGAGAGCTTTTCGGTGATTTTCCACGCTACGGAGGGCTGGAGGGTGAACACCTTGAGGCTTACGTTCTGCGAGAGAATTGCGCCGGGCCAGTCATTGGTCCAGTTGATCGAAGAGCCGTAGGGGGTGTAGAACGCTACACCCGCCTTGAGATTGTCGTAGATGCTGAATGCAGCCGAGACACTCATAGGGGTCGAGACGCCGCAGTCGGTCTGAAATTCTTTGCCGTCGAGTTTTGCTGTGGCAGTCGGCATGATGAATGCGGTGGAAGCGGAAGCCTCGACGGTGGCATTCATAAATCCGAGACCGGCGGGGTTGAAATACATGCTTTCTGAGCCCAGTTTGAGCGCCACGCCGGTGTGACCCATGCCGAGTTGCTTGGCCGAGAGGGAGTTGATCTGATAACCCTCGGCGAGCGCGGGGATTGTGCCCAGCGTAAGCCCGAGCATGGTGAGGATGATTTTATTCATACTGCGTTTGATAGGGTGAATTGATGTCGGTGTCAGTCGCAGACACATGTCGATTTGGAGGCACAAAGGTAAGGCTAATATGCAAGAGTAACAAGAATTCACCCGCCTTTCGCATGAAAAATAGTCAATACGGCTTATAAATTGTTCTATTTCTCACCTGTCTCCGGCAGTTGACTGATGTGGACATCCATCTGCGGGAAGGGGAATTCAATATCTGCGCGCGAGGGTAACTCGGTGTAGAACTTCTCGTTAAAAAGGAAGAAGACATCCCAGTATCTATCGGAGGGGACCCAAGCGCGCATCAGCATCGTGACTGCCGAATCGTCGAGCGACCCGACGTAGACCACCGGCGCTTTGCCGGAACCTTCCCGGCCGGCCTTGATATCGGGATCGGCTTCCATCATGGCCATTGCGGCGGCACGCACTTTCGACACGTCGGCCCCGTAGGCCACACCGATGCTCCATTCGACGCGACGGAATGACTGCACGCTGTAGTTGTTGACAGCCGATGTGGAAAGGGCGCCGTTGGGGAGAATGATGGTCTTGTTGTCGCCGGTGGTGATGAAGGTGTTGAAGATCTCGATGCGCTGGACGGTTCCGGCATAACCCTGGGTCTCGATATACTGACCGACACGGAACGGTTTGAGAAGCAGAATCAGCACACCGCCTGCAAAATTCTGCAGGGTGCCGCTAAGAGCCATACCGATCGCGACGCCCGCCGAGGCGAAGAGGGCGAGGAACGACGAGGTCTCGAGGCCGAGGATGCCGATGATGGTGACGATGAGGATGAAATAGAGCACACATCTGACGGTGGAAAGAGCGAAGGTTGTGACCGAGGGGTCGATGGTGCGCTTGAGCATTATACGCTCGACCAGTGTGTAAAGCCTGTTGATGATCCACTTGCCGATATAGAACACCGCTATCGCGATGGCAAGACGGATGACGAAGTGAACGAGATCGCTGATGAGGGTGTTCATCAACTGATCGAACGACATATCCTTGAGTTGGCTCACCGTCTCTTCCTTGACGGCCTTGATGGAGTCGGCGGGGATGGGGGTGTCAAATATCATCATATCGTTAATTCACAATGCATAATTCACAATTCAAGATTCATGATTAATCGAAGGCGACGTTGTCGATGTAGAGGGTGAGGCCTTCGGTGCCGATGTATGGCTCGCCCGATCCGGCCGAGAACATTACGATAGCGTGGGTGGGACTGGCGTCGGCACTGTCCCATCCTTCCTCGATCACAGGCACCATCTTCCCTTTGGAATTGCGGGCATAGTAGGCGGTGTCCTTGGTGGACCGAAGTTTGAGGTAGGGATGCGAGGAGAGGAGCGACGAGGCATCGCCGTAGACGATCGGCAGTCGATGGCCGTTCTGCCAGGGGGTGGAGCGGGTGTAGAGTTCGCCGGCTGATCCTACGCGACGGGCATGAAGGTTTCCGTCCTCATCTTCCCAGCGGCGCTGGAGCATCACGAAGGTCACCGCCTCGTCGTGGCCGGGCAAAGTCTTCTTGGCACTGAAACCTGTGGACTTCGTGCGTGTATTGACGGGAGGCATGTCAACCTTATAGTCGAAAACCAGTGCCTGCGGACGTCCTGAGAATGTCACGCCCATATCCATCTTGGAGTAGGGGTTTGAGGTGGACTTGATCGGTTCGAGCATCTCGCCGAGGAACATCGACCCGGCCACCATGACATCCATATTCACCAGTCCGAGCACTTTGATGCTCTCCATCTGAGTGGCAAGCCGGGCGCATCTGTCATTGCCTGAACGCACGGCGGGATAGACGGCATTTGAAGTCTTGACGACACCGGCCACTTTGGCCATGACGTTTGAAGTTGCCCAGGGGGAACCACCGGCATTCCGGTAGGGTTTATTGCCTTCGATCACGCGGTCAGGACCGATGGCATAGACAGTCTTCTCGTGGCCTCCGATCACGCCGCTCTCCTTGATGTGGCGCGTGACCCAGTGGTTGAAGTCGCCGAATTTCACCTTTGATCCGGCCGAAGCCTTGGGCGCGGGCGGGGCAGGTGATGCAGCGGGACCGGGATCCGCCTCCGGAGCAGATGATGCAAAAGCGGGTAGAGTCATAAGCACACTGACGGCGAGCGAAAACGATCTGATATGATAAATAAGATTTCTCCTCATAGTTGAAGTTGAAACTGAAAAAATCATGCAAAATTAGTGATGAACCGGAAATATAACATAAAATTACTGACAAATGTTGTATTTATCGCATCGGTGTGGTGAGGCGGACTATTTTTTTCAACTTATTAACCAATAAATTCGCATAAAATTCGTAATTTTGCAGTTTCCAATCGGTATTAAAAAGATTAATCTTTCTCTCCCATGACACATAAATCATTTCTGACAATATTTTTCGCCCTTGTGGCGCTTTTTCTCCTGACGGGATGTCACGGACACAAGGATGAACCCGAGCCGGTCAGCAAGCGGACAGTGCTCGTTTATATGGTGGCAAACAATACGCTTGGCGCATGGCACTATGACGATGAGGACCTGACCGAAATGCAGAAAGCGGTTGCTGCCGGACATCTCGGAAATCAGGGTCGCCTGCTTGCCTATCATGCCGGCCGAAACGACGAGCCGGCCCTTATCGAGATCACACCCCAGGGTCCGAAACAGATCAAGACTTACTCGGATGAAGTCTATTCGACCGATCCCGAACGCCTGAAAGAAATTCTGGCAGACATGAAGAAGACTGCTCCGGCCGAGGGATACGGACTCGTATTCTGGAGTCATGCCGACGGATGGCTGGACGGTGCACGTCCCAACGACAACCGTTACAAGTCGTTCGGTGATGACCGCGGCACCTACATGCGTCTCTCCTCGCTGGCCGACGCTCTGAACGGCCAACAGTTCGACTTCCTCTATTTCGACTGCTGCCTGATGGGCAATATAGAGACACTGTGGGCACTGCGCGATGCGGCTCCCGTCATCATTGCTTCGCCGACAGAACTCTCGGTCCACGGTATGCCTTATCACCAGACGCTACGCCATCTCTTCATTGACGAGCCCGACTATGCCGCTGCGGCACGCACCACATTCGAATGGTATGATAAAAACGAGGACTTCAACAACCGCGACTGCCAGATATCAGTGGTTCGCACGGACGCGCTCCCTGCTCTCGCCCGTGCCTCGCGACGCATCCTCTCGGCTCTCGAAGCCTATCCCGGCAGAATGCCCGAACTCCAGAGCATGAGCGTGCCCGGCAAGACTCGATATCATGTAGATATGGGTGACTATTACCGACGCATCGCCGATCTGGCGGGGGTGCCGACTCTTTATGACGAGTGGAAGGCAGCTCTCGACGATGCGGTCGTCGCTGCCTATACCACGGAATTCGGAATCGGTTCGCTGCTTATAAACACCTATTCAGGTCTGGCTACCTTCCCGATCGGAAGTGCAGACGATCTCGCCACACGTGGCTACAACACTTCGGCATGGTATCGCGATGTGCTCGCTGACGTGCCGCTTTATTCCGCTAAATGATCCCATCACGTCTCAGGTCATCTCAACCTGACCTGTTATATATCTACTGTCTTGCGGCCGCATTGATTCCCAATGTGGCCCTTGCCATTACTGAACAACTCAGTCCGGCCGGGCGTCTGACCAATGTCATCCTTCCTGCCGGAATCTATATGCTGCTTCTGGCGTGGAGCCGCAGGATAGGCCGTTCGGTGTGGATGATGTTTCCCATCCTTTTCATCGCTGCGTTTCAGATCGTGCTGCTCAGGCTCTACGGCAAGTCGGTCATCGCGGTAGACATGTTCCTCAACGTCGCCACCACCAATCCGGGCGAGGCGGGTGAACTGCTCGGATCGCTGACCGGCATAGTGCTGGTCGACATTGTGGTGTTTCTCCCGCTGCTTGTCTGGGCCGGAATAGCATGGGCCGGGAAAGTGACGTTGAGGCCGCTTTTCCGCCGGCGGGCGCTGAGAGTAGGGTCGGGGGTCACTCTCGCAGGTGCGTTGTGTCTGGCCGGAGCCTTTTGCTCGGCAGTGCCTTACAGAATCGCGGATCAACTTTACCCGGTCAATGCTTTTTATAATCTGGCACTCTCCGTCCGCCGTACCGCCGAGGTGGCTTCCTATCACGAGACTTCATCAGCCTTCTCGCCGCAGGCGTCATCGCTACGTCCGGCTGACGAGGATGATCTCATCATCATCGTGATCGGAGAGACATCGCGCGCCGAAAACTGGCAGTTGTGCGGGTATGAACGACCAACCAATCCACGGCTCTCCGATCGCGGGGGGCTGACGGTGTTCGACCGTGTCCTTTCCCAATCCAATACCACCCACAAGGCGGTGCCGATGCTGATGACCGACCTTACGGCTGAAACGTTCGGCGACAGTATCAACCGGCGCAAAGGTGTCATAACGGCCTTCAGAGAAGCGGGCTATGAGACAACCTATATCTCGAATCAGGGCCGTAATCACTCGTATATAGATTTTCTCGGCTGCGAGGCCGACGAAGTGCTCTTCCTGCGCGACTCGCTGACAGCCACCGAGATGCTGCGCCCGATCACCGACCTTTCCATCCTTCCGCACATGGCCGGGAGACTTGCGCAGGCACGCGCCCCGAAGGAACTGATTGTGATCCACACCTATGGCTCACACTTCAGTTATATCGACCGATATGACGAGGGGCAGCGGCTTTTCACCCCCGACACCTACTCGCGGTCGTCGGCCGAAGTGCGCGACAATCTCGTCAATGCCTACGACAATACTATAGTGGCCACCGATCTGCTGCTCGACTCGATAATGAGTATGGCTGAGGCTGACGGCAGGTCGGCCGCCCTTATCTATACCTCCGATCATGGCGAAGATATCTATGACGATTCCCGCAGGCGTTTCCTCCATGCATCGCCGACCCCTACTTTCCACCAGGTCAACGTGCCGCTGATCGTCTGGACCTCCCCTGAATTCGCGCGTCGTCATCCGGAGATCGTCACGGCTCTCGAAAGTAACCGGCATAAACGCGTAGCATCGTCGGAGTCGTTCTATCACACCGCTCTCCAACTCGGAGGTGTCGATGCCCGGACATTCGTGCCCTCATCGTCGCTGGCGTCGGAGGGGTTCGCCGAGCATCCGCGCATCTATCTCACTGACCACAACAACTCCGTCCCCCTTCGCGAATCCGGTTTCGAAGGTCCCGACTTCGAACTTCTCGACGCCTTCGACCGATAGAGGCGGTTGTGTCTCGTCGGGAGGCATGGATGCGGTCTCTGATTGCGAGTCGGCCGAGGGCTCGTGGGATGGCGGGGCAGCGGCACGGGCGGCACGACGTCGGGCGGCTGCGGCACGTGCTTTGGCCGAGCGTTCGATGGCTTTGTCGAGTTCGGCGAGGATCTCTTTCTCTTCCTTGAAGAAGAAGTCGGCTCTGGAAACTCCGGGCTGCCCCGAGATGATTTTGGCCACTACAGTGAGGAGCTGGTCTTTAAATTCGAGTTTTATTTCAAGTGAGGCAATTCTGAGGAACAGGCGTGCAGCGGCTGCTGCAGAGATGATTAAGGATTGTTTTGGGGTCTTGGTTTTCTTGCTTTTCATAACTTTGCTTTTTCACGCAAAGTTAATGCCGGAAGGAGGGGAGAAAGGTGCGATAATGATCCTTTCGTTAATGCATAATTCATAATGCATAATTGGGTGGATGTAGAATACGCATCGAGACCCCAACACTCTTTATTATCCTGTAAAACATGCCAAAGGCATGTCCCTACAATTCAGGCCACGTTAAGCGGTGTCAGGCATCGGCGTCATATCTGAATTTACCACCAAAAAAGTGGTAAATCTCCTAAGCGAAGCAGATGTAGGCGACGACGGAGGCGATGGTGATGATGAGGAATGTGATGAGGGACAGCAGGATGACAGGCCGGGCGATTGTGAGCCGATAGCGGTAATGATAGACGGCAGCGATGAGAAGCGAATAGATGGCATACCAGACCGTGAATGAGATGCCGAGCCCCGCAAGTCCCATCCATCGGTAACCTAAAATGTTGAGCAGAAGTCCGACGGCGCTACTGAGTATCTCCGTGATGAGGTATGTGCGCCCGTCACCTTTGGCCAGAATGACAAAGGCCATACTCCATGACAAGCCTCTCAGCACCATGCCGGGCAGAGCGAGCCAGATCATGGGGATGGCGGGCAGGAACGCATGGCTGTAGAGCAGACGTACCACAAAGGGCATCATCGGGATGCATATAGGCAGCACGGGGAGCAGAATGAGCATCAGGAGCCTTATCTCGTGGCTGACGAATACGCGCAGACGGTCGTTGCGGTTGGCGACGGTGGCGAGACGCGGATAATATTCGACACCGATTGCGGTGAATACCATCCCGACATATCGGCTGACTATCGTATAGCCCGACTGATAGATACCTACTTCTGCCGTAGACGCCGCGCCGTTGAGCCACGCCACGAATGCATAGTTGAGCAACTGGGTAGAGGCATCGGCGACTGTCATGAAGAGTCCGAGCCGAAGGAAATCGCGTCCGATGTTCCACGTCTCGCCTATTCCCGGAGAAACCCGCGGCAGACCGGAGCAGGAGCGGCGGGAATACCAGCCGGTGGCGATGAGCGCAAAGGCGGCATAGGCGATGATCGAGGGGAGGATACTGCCCATGCGCCAGTAGTAGAACATCGGGATGGAGATGGCGAGCCCTCCGCCGACCCCGATGAATATGGCTCGGGCAAGGGCGTTGAGACGGCCTATGCCGCGCATCACCGCCTGGCGGGAGGCGGTGATTATCTGCATCATCACCACGATGCCGAGCAGGGCGAAGGCCCAGGTGGAACTGTAATTGCCGAAGGTAAATCTGGCCAGGAAGGGGGAGAGAAACACCGTGAGGGCGAAGCCGGCCATGCCGAGGATCAGGCCCCAGCGGCGGATGACGGCGGCCACGAGCCCGACGCGCCGACTGTCGTGACCCGAGGTGGCGGCTGCCATGTCGCGCACGGCTGTCTGACCCATGCCGAGTTGCGACACAGTGGTCAGCATCGTGATGGCGTTGTTGAAGATCGAGAACAAGCCGACGCCGGCCGCTCCGAGCCAGATGGCCACGAGTTTCACCCTGACGGCACCGCAGAGTATCTGGACGATCTGCAGTCCGCCGAAAGTGCCCATGGCCTTGAGCACATTGCGGGTCAGGGCGGAACGGGTCAGCCGCGCCATGGCCTCCTGACTTTAAATGTGGCTGAAAAAGCAGCCCCGGTCATGATGCGCAGCCCATGGAGCAGACCCATTCTGTCGGAACGGTGACCACGGAAAGCCTTGAGGAGGAGGCGCGGCAGCCATGTCGTGGGATAGAGCAGCGCGATGGTGGCACCGTAGCCGCGGAGTGTGGAATCGGCTACCCGGGATGCGCTTCCTGTGGAGGGCCCGTCGTGGCGGCAGACGGTGTGGGGTATAAATCTGACGTCAAGACCGAGCCGGCGGCCGGTGTGGAGGAAAATCTCTTCCTCACCGCATCCGTAGCGCGCACCGAGTCCGAAGTCGGTCGGGAAACGTAGCCTGGGATCGGCCAGACACTCGCGGCGCAATGCGATCTCGATGGAACTGGCGTAAAATCCTTTGGGGATGGCGCGGGTGAGAGATGTCTCGACGTCGGGATAACTCTTTTCAGCACCGTCGAACCTGAAGAGCGCCATCTGCATCGAGGGCCGCAGGGCGAAGGCTCCGATCACTCCCTCGAGCCCTTCGCGGGTAAACGAAAGGTCGTCGTCGGCGATGAGGAGCACTTCTCCCGTGGCCTCGCTCAGGGCATGGTTGCGGTTGGCGCTGAGACATGTCACCTCGTTGCGGGTGACCCTGATGTCATCACGCTCCGCAATAGACCGGGGAACCGGTTCCCCCTCCGATTGCTGCCATGACACGAGATAACCCACTCCCCTGACACGGGGAAGCGTCATAGCGGCCACGCGGGTTATGCCCTCGGGACGGCAGGTGGATATGAGCACTTCAAGTCTGAGCATCTTTATGGTCGAGGCGGCGCTGCCAGAAGTCGAGATAGCGACCGGCAACGACGTCGTAGGAGTTATGTTTCACCACAAACTCCCGGCTTTCGCGTCCACGGGGAGCGAGGAGTTCGGGGTGGAGAACGGTCTGGAGAAGTGTGTGGCGGATCTGTTCGTAATCGGGGCGCACATTTATTACGGGACGCAGGGCCGGCTCACCTATGAATTCGTAGAATTCCTCCTCGCCTCCGGAGACGGTGTTGAGTCCGTAAGCCATCGCGAGCAGGGCGTTGGTGGCGGGAGTGTAACTGTAGACCTGATCGAGGACGACGTGGGCCGACTTCATCAGGTCGAGATATTCGTCGTAAGGGCGGTTTTCGACTATCACCAGTTCGGCCTTGTCGGGATGGCTTTCCACCACACTTCGGGCGGCTGCCTCGAGCAGGTCGGTGCCTTTTTCTACCATGCGGTGACGGTGGCGCCCGAGAAAGAGGCGCACTTTGTCGGGACGGTCGGGCAGGCCGACGGGACGGAGTGCATCGGTGTCGATCGGAATTCCGGTATATGCGTGTCGGTCGGGAGTGAGATAACGCCCGAGAACGCGGTCGTACTCATATAACACTGAGGTCGCTCCGTCGATACGGTCGTAGACGTGTCGGCAGGCACGCCGCAGATCTTCGCTCTGCCATGCGGCGGCCGTTTCAGGTCGTGCGAGGGCGAGAGGTGAGGGCCGGCCGAAGATGCGCCATTCGTTATAGGGTAGGAGCGAATCTGGGCGCATACATTCGTCGACATAGAAAGTGTCGGTGCCGAGGGAGGTGTAAAATACCGAGCGGTTGTTGCGCCGGAGCATGTCGAAGATGGCGGCCTGGCGCGCAGGCTTGAGGCTGACGAATCCGAGAGTCGCGATGCTGACCACGTCGAAATCCGCCAGACGGCGCTGCAGGCCGTAGCGCATCCTGAGCCAGAGCCCGAGTCCCGAGAGGGGGCCTGAGCCGTGACGGGATATGTCGATGTCGCGCGAAGTGTCCATCCAGCGGCTTCCGTCGGAAGCCACCGTCACATCCTCGCCCAGGCGGCGCAGGGCCTCGGCCAGGGCGGCATGATAGTTGCTCGCATCGCCGACAAGGAGAATCCTCATCACTTGAGTTTTTTGCGGAAGGCGCGGCGGCGGCGGTGCTGACGGCGGTCGAAGTATTCCCACTGCGACTGCACGTGGAGGTTCTCCTCGAGTTCGAGGTTGCTCTCGGCCCATTTCACGCCGTCGCGTATGTAGAGGTTGAGCAGGTCGTAGAAGAAGAGGGAGTTGATGCCGAGGTTCTGATACTCGGGCTTGACGGCAATGAGCAGCAGGTCGACCACGTCGTTCCGGCCCTTGATGGCCTTGAGCAGATGCCACCATCCGAGGGGGAAGAGTTTGCCCCCTGCCTTGCGGAGCGCCTGGGAGAGGGAGGGGATTGAGATGCCGATGCCGACGAGATTGTCATCCTTGTCGACCACTACGCTGACATAGTCGAGGCGGATCAGGCTGAGATACATGTCGACATAGTAGTTGATCTGCCGGTCGGAAAGGGCGCAGTAGCCGTAGAGATCGGCATAGGCCTCGTTGATGAGTTTGAAAAGCGCCTCGCCATATTCGGCCTTGATCTTCTTGGCCGAAGTGTACTTGAGAATTCTCAGTCCGTACTTCTGCATGACGATCTTGGCGATGCGGGTCATCTTTTCAGGCACCTTTTCGGGCACCTTGATGCGGAATTCCACCCAGTCGGTATCCTTCAGATAGCCAAGATTTTCCACATGGTTCTGGTAATAAGGATAATTGTAGATGGTGGCCATCGTGCCCATCTCGTCGAAAC
>CAMWGM010000026.1 GCA_947173755.1 uncultured Muribaculaceae bacterium | reverse complement strand
GGCGAGAAGTATGCCGACATGCCTCTGGCTGCCGACACTATGGCAAAACTCTTCTTCGGAGATGCTGATGATCCCAAGGCTGCCTTCGAGGCATCGGTCAACGGCATCAAGCACGAGATCATCGAGGCCAACCTCATCAATGCCCTTGGCATCAAGGTTGACGAAGATGAGATCCTCAATACCGCGAAGTATCTCACTTCGCGCCAGTTCGCTCAGTATGGCATGGCCGGCATCGACGACGAGATCATCACCCGCTATGCCAAGGAGCAGCTCCAGAAGGAAGAGGTGCGCAACCAGATCACCCGCAACGTGCTTCAGGCCAAACTCTACGAGGCTATCGAGAACGCCGTCACTCTCGACGAGCAGGTGCTCTCGCTCGATGAGTTCAAGAAACTTGCAAACGCATAATACAGCAATGCATGATGCACTCCCTGATGCATAATGCATGAATGAAACATCATAATGCACGACCGGCAGAAAGGCCGATTGTGCATTATGCGTTTTCATACTGCCGCTATCTGAACTTTCGGTTGCGGTCGGGCATTATGATATTATCAATGTGCATTATCGGAATTACTAATCGTCAAACAATTCATTCATAATTGAAAACGTCTCTTCTCGACGTCAGAAATCTCCACGCTTCGATCGACGGCAAGGAGATTCTTAAGGGCGTCAATCTCCAGATAAACGAAGGAGAGGTCCATGCTATCATGGGTCCCAACGGGTCGGGAAAATCGACCCTTTCGGGTGTTTTGGCCGGCAATCCCGCCTATACCGTCACCGAGGGCTCGGCACGTCTCCACGGTGTGGAGTTGCTCGATCTGCCTCCCGAAACACGCAGCCATGAGGGACTCTTCCTCTCGTTCCAGTATCCGGTGGAGATCCCCGGAGTGTCGATGGTCAACTTCATGCGTGCCGCCGTCAATGCCAAGCGCAAGTTCCTCGGCGAGGAACCGATGAAGGCGAGCGAGTTTCTCAAACTGATGCGCCAGAAGCGCGAGATTGTCGAACTCGATGCGAATCTGGCATCGCGATCTGTTAACGAAGGCTTTTCGGGTGGTGAGAAGAAGCGCAACGAGATCTTCCAGATGGCCGTCCTCGAGCCGCGTCTGGCCATTCTCGACGAGACCGACTCAGGTCTTGACATCGATGCCCTGCGTATCGTGGCCGGAGGTGTCAACAAACTCAAGAACGAACGTAACGCAACCATCGTGATCACCCATTACCAGCGCCTGCTCGACTACATCAAGCCCGATTTCGTGCATATCCTCTACAAAGGGCGCATCGTGCGCACCGGAGGTCCCGAACTCGCGCTCGAACTTGAAGAAAAAGGCTACGACTGGATCAAGGAGGAGATCGACGGTACCGGGAAGGAGGACTGACGGCCATGACAGCGAAAAAATCATCAGAGGCTGCCCGTCAGTACATCGACCTCTACCGTCACAACAGCGAACTGATCGACCGGGCATGCGATGCTCCTGCGCTCAACCGCAGGCGCAAGGATGCGCTGTCGGTTTTCGAGTCGACCCCTTTCCCGTGCAAGGGTGACGAGGGTTACGAGAAGACATCGGTGGAGGAGATCTTCGCTCCCGACTACGGTATCAATGTGGCCCGCAAGAACATTCCGGTCGACGCCGCGCGGTCTTTCAAATGCGATGTGCCCAATCTGTCGACACTGGCCGCATTCGTGGTCAACGACGCTTTCGTGCCCTCTCAGGGGTTGGCCGAACGTCTGCCTCAGGGTGTGACTTTCATGAGTCTTGCCGAGGGTGCCCGTCGTTTTCCCGAGTTAGTCGAAGAGTATTACGGGCGTCTCGCTACGGATTCGTCAGCCATGGTGGCTCTCAATACGCTTCTTCTCCAGGATGGAGTGCTGATCCACATCGCGAAGGGGACAAAGGTTGAGAAACCCCTACAGTTGGTCAATATTTTCTCTGCTCCGGTTCCTCTACTCGCGTTCAGACGACTTCTGGTAGTGGTGGAGGAGGGTGCTGCGGTCAAACTTCTTGTGTGCGATCATACACAGGACTCCGGTAAGGCTTATTGCGCGTCGCAGGTCGCCGAGATCTTTGTCAGACGCGGAGCGCGTTTCGAGATGTGCAGCATCGAGGAATCATCGGCACTTACATCCCGAATGGCCCAGACCTATGTCAGTCAGGAAGAAGGTTCTGTCACCAATGTCAACACGACGACCCTCACATGCGGCACGAGCCGCAACGAGTGGCGCGTCAGTCTCAACGGTTCTCACTGCGAGAGCCGCCTCACCGGCATGGCTATAGGATCGGACGAGATGCACATCGACAATGACACTTCTGTCAATCACAATGCACCTCACTGTCACAGCGACCAGACGTTCAAATATGTGCTCGACGGTAAATCCCGTGGCGCGTTCGAAGGACGTATCCTAGTCACGCCCGAGGCTCCCTTCACCGAGGCCTACCAGAGCACGCGCAACATTCTTGCTTCGCCTGACGCGAGAATGCACTGCAAGCCACAACTGGAAATCTATAACGATGAGGTGAAGTGCAGCCACGGTGCCACCACCGGTCAACTTGACCATGAGAAGATTTTCTACATGCGTTCGCGCGGTATCCCCGAGGCCGAAGCGCGCACGATGCTCATGCAGGCTTTTATGATCGACATCATCGAATCGGTGAGCATCCCGGGTCTTTCCGACCGTCTGCGACATCTGGTCGAGCGTCGTTTCGACGGGACTCTGGGCAGTTGTGCCTCGTGTAACTCAAACTGCTGAACGCGCCTATGGATGTCGAAAAAATCCGTGAAGAGTTCCCGATTCTCTCTCGCAAAATCTATAAGCGGCCTCTGATCTATCTCGACAATACGGCCACTTCGCAGACTCCGCGTGAGGTGGTTGATGCGATTGTGGACTCTTACACTCATACCAAGGCCAACGTCCACCGGGGTGTGCATACGCTTTCGATGGAGGCAACCGAACTCGTGGAAAATTCACGGCGGCGTGTGGCTGAATTCATCGGGGGTGCGTCGGAGAAAGAGGTGATCTTCACCCGCGGTACCACCGAGTCGATCAACCTTGTAGCCGCTTCGTTTGGACCGCTGGTACTTAAACCGGGGTCAGAACTGATCCTGACAGTCATGGAGCACCATGCCAATATAGTGCCCTGGCAGTTGCTTCAGTCGCGAATTCCGTTTGAGATAAAGGTTGTGCCTATCCGCGAGGATGGATCGCTCGATCTTGATGTGTATCGTTCGTTATTCAACGAACGTACCGCCCTCGTCTCCGTTTGTCATGCTTCCAATGTCCTCGGCACGGTCAATCCGGTCGGCGATATGATAGAGTTCGCCCATTCACAAGGTGTCCCTGTGGTGATCGACGGTGCTCAGGCTGCTCCGCATCTCAGGATCGATGTCAAAGCCCTTGATGCCGATTTCTATGCCTTCTCGGCGCACAAGATGTATGGTCCATCGGGCATCGGCGTTCTCTACGGCAAGGAGGAACATCTGCTGCGGATGCCTCCCTATCAGGGAGGTGGCGAGATGATAGAAAATGTCTCGTTCGAACATACGACCTTTGCCGAACTCCCCTTCAAGTTTGAGGCAGGCACTCCTGATTTTGTGGGAATCGCTGCATTTGCCAAGGCCATAGACTGGATGGAACGCACCGGCATCGCCGAGATTGCTGCTCATGAACATGAGTTGCTCGATTACACCACACGTCGCCTCATCGAGGAGATCCCCTCGATCCGCATTTTCGGTACTGCACCCGGAAAGTGTGCCATCATATCATTCCTGATCGGACACGCCCACCATTATGACACCGGAATGTTGCTCGACAAACTCGGCATAGCGGTACGCACGGGCCATCATTGCGCGCAGCCCCTTATGCATGCCCTCGGCATCGAGGGAACTGTCCGCGCCTCCTTTGCCGCATATAACACGAAGGATGAAGCCGAAGACTTCATCCTTGCGTTAAAACGTGTGGCAGCGATGCTTGAGTGACGACGTCTGATTATTCTTCGTCACCGTTGTCGTCAGGTTCCGGTTTTATCTCGAGTTGCGACGCGAACGTATGACGGTAGACCGGCATTCCTCCGCTTGTGAGGTTGTAAACCGAAACGGTGTATGAACCGTTCCATTTGTTTGAGTCGAGACGATCCTGAACAGCCTGACATGTATTGATGACGGTGAGGTCGCTGATGTTCAGATCACCTTCCTTGACAAACTTTTCACCACCGAGTGCTTTTTCGAAAGCCTCGGTGATTATTTTTTTCTCGGCGTCAGCATTTGTCGCGCCCGATTCGGTCTTGACCTCGAGAAGATATGTCCATGACTCGTCGGAATCCTTGTTGCATGATGAAAGTCCTAGCGCGAGGAGCATCAGACAGAAAAGTAGAGAGATTTTATTCATTTCTGTGAAAGAATTTTGTTAAAGAAAAGGGCGGAGTCTATCTGATTATACTCCGCTCTTTTCATGATATTGTTATCAGTTTCCCGATTTGTGCGTCAGAGGCCGCGGCCGTGGCAGTTCTTATATTTCTTGCCTGATCCGCAGGGACAAGGATCGTTGCGGTTGATGCGCGGACCGGCCTTGACGGGCTGAGGAGCCTGGCGCTGGGATGCTCCTTGCGATGCGGCGCGCTGGGCGGCCTCGCCGGGCAGATTTTCGCGTGACGTTTTGTAGCGGCTGTAGTCGGTCGCTTTCTCGGGCATTGCGCGCTCGATCTTCGGCTGCGCCTTCGGCTGGGGTTTGGGCTGTTCGGCAGGTTGCTCGGCATTTTCCTGAGGCTGAGGTGCGGGAGCAGGCTCGGCCGGACGGATATAGATCTGACCACGCATCAGGATGGACATCGATTTGACATTAAGCGCGTTGAGCATCTTCTCGAAGAGATGGAACGACTCTACTTTGTAGATCACCAGCGGGTCTTTCTGCTCGTAGGATGCATTCTGTACGCTCTGACGCAACTGGTCGAGTTCGCGGAGATGCTCTTTCCAGAGTTCGTCGATGGTGACGAGCATCACGGCTTTATGCCATTCCCTTACGATCGATTTACATTCGGTGCGATAAGCCTCCTCGAGATCGACAACGAGGTTGAAGAAGCGTTTGCCATCTGTGAGGGGCACTGCGATGCGTCCCTTCATGCCGCGGTTTTCCACGCAGTCCTTGATGACAGGGAGCGCGACCTCGACGATGCGGGCGCTCTTGCGGTCGAATGCTTCCTGAGCGGCATCATGAACCTTCTCGATCGCTTCCTCTTTCGACATGTTGCGGAATTCGGCCTCGGTGAAGGGGGTCTCGATGGTCAGAACCTTCAGAAGATCCACCTTAAGGTCGTCATATGCGGCGGGATAGGCGTTTGTCACCATGTTTTCGATGACATCCCAGAGCATATTGGCTATATCGATGCCGATGCGTTCGCCGACAAGGGCGTGGTGGCGGCGGTTGTAGATATAAGTACGCTGCTTGTTCATGACGTCGTCATATTCGAGCAGACGCTTGCGGATGCCGAAGTTGTTCTCTTCGACGCGTTTCTGGGCGTTGGCCACAGCCTTGGTCACCATGCCGCTCTCGATCGGTTCGCCCTCCTCTAGACCCATCGAGTCGAGCATCTTCACGACACGATCGGTGACGAAGAGACGCATCAGCTGATCCTCGAACGAAACGAAGAAGACTGACGAACCGGGGTCACCCTGACGACCTGAACGACCACGCAACTGACGGTCGACACGACGCGACTCGTGACGCTCCGTACCGATGATGGCCAGACCGCCGGCCTCCTTGACCTCGGGAGTCAGTTTGATGTCGGTACCGCGACCTGCCATATTGGTGGCGATTGTGACCATACCTTTGCGACCTGCATGTGCCACGATCTCGGCCTCCTTCTGGTGGAGTTTCGCGTTGAGCACATTGTGGGGGATGTGGCGCATGGTCAGCATCTTCGAGAGTAGTTCGGAAATCTCGACCGAAGTCGTACCGACGAGCACCGGACGTCCCTGGGCCACGAGATTCTGAATTTCCTGGATGACGGCCGCATATTTCTCTTTCTTCGTCTTATAGACACGGTCGTTCATATCGATACGAGCCACCGGACGGTTGGTCGGGATGGTGACGACATCGAGTTTATAGATATCCCAGAACTCGCCTGCCTCGGTCTCGGCGGTACCGGTCATACCGGCGAGTTTGTGATACATGCGGAAGTAGTTCTGGAGAGTGATTGTCGCGAAAGTCTGTGTGGCGGCCTCGACTTTGACACGCTCCTTGGCCTCGATGGCCTGATGGAGACCGTCGGAGTAGCGGCGTCCCTCCATGATACGGCCGGTCTGTTCGTCGACAATCTTGATCTTACCTTCGTCGATCACATACTCGACATCCTTTTCGAAGAGTGTATAGGCCTTGAGAAGTTGGGTGACGGTGTGGACACGTTCGGCCTTCACCGCATACTCCTGCATGTAGGCATCCTTCTTCTCCTGACGTTCGATCGGATCGGTGATATGCTCCGCCTCGGAGAGTTGCGATGCGATATCGGGAAGAACGAAGAAGTTGGGATCGTCGGTCTTGCCGGTGAGTTCGTCGATGCCTTTGTCGGTGAGTTCGACCGAACGGTTCTTCTCATCGATCACAAAATAGAGCGGATCGGTCACGACCGGCATCTCTCTCTGATTGTCCTGCAGATAGTAGGCCTCGGTCTCGAGAAGAATGTTCTTCATGCCCTCCTGCGAGAGGAATTTGATGAGCGCACCGTTCTTGGGCAGACCCTTGAAGGCACGGAAGAGGAGCAGGGCACCCTCTTTCTTTGTCTCCTTATCGTCGGAAGCGAGTTTCTGCTTGGCTTCGGCGAGTATCTTTGTGACGAGACGGCGCTGGGCCTCGACAACCTTCTCGACATTGAGACGGTACATGTCGAAGAGCTGGTCGTCACCCTTAGGCACGGGACCCGAGATGATGAGGGGTGTACGGGCGTCGTCGATGAGTACCGAGTCGACCTCGTCGACAATAGCATAGTAGTGCTTGCGCTGCACCATATCGCCGGGTGTCATGGCCATATTGTCGCGCAGATAGTCGAAACCGAATTCGTTGTTTGTTCCGAACGTGATGTCACACTCATAGGCGGCGCGACGCTGAGGAGTGTTGGGCTGGTGCTTGTCGATACAGTCCACAGTCGAGCCGTGGAACATGTAGAGCGGACCCATCCACTCCGAGTCACGTTTCGACAGATAGTCGTTGACGGTCACCACATGGACACCGCGGCCCGAGAGCGAGCGGAGGAAGACAGGGAGTGTACCCACAAGTGTCTTGCCTTCACCGGTAGCCATCTCGGCTATCTTACCCTGATGGAGGACTATACCACCGATCAACTGCACGCGATAGTGGACCATATCCCAGGTCACTTCGTTGCCACCTGCAATCCAGTGGTTCTTCCAGATGGCTTTGTCGCCGTCGATGGTTACGAAATCATGGCCTTTGGCTGCGAGTTCGCGGTCGAGATCGGTCGCGTCGACAACGATTGTCTCATTTTTTGCGAAACGTGCGGCGGTCTCGCGCATCACTGCGAAGACCTCGGGCAGATGATAATTGAGTTTATCTTCGATTATGTCGAGAATTTTCTTCTCGTTGGCGTCGACCTTATCCCAGATGGGCTGACGCTCGTCGAAGGGGAGTTCCTCCACCTTGACACGCAGTTCGGCGTTTTCTGTTTCGTAGGGGGAAGTGGCCTCCTTGATGTCGGCTCTGACTGCCTGGATACGGCCGCGGAGTTGGTCGACTGTGAGTTGCTCCATCTCGGGACCGAGTGCTTCGATCTTTCTGACGATCGGCTCGATTTCCTTGAGGTCGCGTGTTGATTTATTACCAAAAATCTTGGTTATGAATGACTGGAAAGACATCTATTCTTATTTTGAATGGAATATGCTGTTGAAATATCTGAATTGGTGATTATGAAACGTACATTCATAATTTTAAAGGTGGGAGAGCAGCCCCGTTGGGCGACCTGATCCGCAGGATACGCGCAATTGTCGGGGCTATGGCACGCGCATCGACAGTCTCACCGATTTCGGTTGACGTAACGGCGGGAGACAATATGTAGACCGGAGAAGTGGTGGCCTGCCAGCGCACAACCGGTTGCTGGGCGAGTTCGACCGATGTCTCCGAATCAGAGACAACCCATCCGGGCGAAACGCGCACCATCAGGTCTCCTGCGTGCGAGGGGGAGATGTTGCGTTGGATGGCGAGTGGATTGTCGCCGGCACGTCGGGCGAGGATATCGTCGATGGTATAGACGTCGGCCACTCCACTCATGCGGGCGAGAAATTCCGCTGCTTCTGCCCTTATGGCACGTTCGTCGAGATCGCGATCCTTGATGAGGTTGCGGTTGAGATAGAAGAAGCCGTTGTGATAGCCGTTGACCCATTCTCCGTTGCCGTGCAGGGCAATCAGATACATGTTGAGCAGCGACGTGGCTTTACGGGGAGAGAACTGACCTGAAGGTATGGCCCATTTCTCATCGTCGCGACGAACACTTGACGGAGCCGGTGTGCCCGCTATGAAGAGTAAGGTGTTCGCCATTCCGGGACCCTCTTCGACAGCCTTGATGATCGAGGCGATATCGGCATCGAGACGCAGGTAGGCATCCATGCGCTCAAGACGGCTGTCTGCTTCGAGGGAATAAGGGAACGGACTCACGTCGAGTCCCAGTGCGAGCATATCGGTAACTTCCCGTTTACCTAATTTCAGACCGGAGATATAGTCGGTAGCCGCCGTGACTATCTCATGATTTCCCGCTGCTGACGCATTGAACTGCCTGAAACGGTCGGGGAATCGTGACGGGAAGGTATAGCGGAAAGGATAGGTCTTCTTATGAGCCGGGAGATCGGGATATGAGTCGAGACTTTTGAGAGGCTGCCAGGAAAGCGTGTCGAGGCGCGAGGCAAGTGTGAGCCCGACGTTGCGGCGTGCCAGCACAGTGGGGAAACCTGGGTGTGATGTCGAGCGGGTCCATTTCCCGTCGGTCTCGCTGATCCATGTCGCTGAATTTCCGGCGTGACCGGCAAGAAGGATGGCTGTCTGCGGGTCTGACGCTATGGAATAGACACCTGAAATACCTCCGTCTGCTATGCGGATCTCGTCTGCGAGAGTCGACACCTGAAGTGCTTTCGGCGAGAGATCGGCGTCGGTGTAACGGCCGGCCTTATCGGCGGGAAGAAGCACCGGGATGTCGAAACGCATTTTCGGATCCCACACTCTTCCCGAGGGGATGCCGTTGACCCCCGGAGCAGCCCCGCTCATGAGAATGGCTGTGGCGGCTGTGGCATCGATGCCGGGACCGTAGTCGACATTGTCGATCACCACTCCATCTCTTATGAAGCGGTTAAAGCCGCCTTCACCCATGTTCGACCGCAGAAGATCGACATAGTCTGCGGTCAGTCCTTCCACTATGATGCCTACCACCAGTCGCGGACGAGGCGATGGTGCTTCTGCAGATGCACCGAGCGCTTTCGCAGGCACAAGTGCCGCCATACTCATCGTCACCATCGAGGCGACGAGCACAGAGACCAGCTGGGAACTGAGCGATGAGGAACGGCGGGGATTGACTGACATCGGCAGGGGAAAGATTGGATTATTTACGCAATGAGGTGAACCATGGCAGGGCAAGGGTGGCGTCAGCGACAAGAAGGGGCACGAATGCAGGATTTGGCTTCTGAACACCGCTGACAAAAATCACCGTCATCGCGATCAAGAGTGCAAAGTTAACAATTTGATAGTAAATCACCAAACGTTTAATATTTTTTATCCAGACACCCACAGTTCCGAGGAGGCAGAGAGGATTCAGCCAGAGATAAAGCCAGTTGGGCGACGTGGCTTCATGAACCGAAACAAATATCAGGAAAGTGAGAATCAGACCCTCGATTCCGGCCACGCCGAAAAACAGCGTGTCGGCAATTCTCGTGGCGGTCGTCAGACGCGATGTTCTCAACTGTCGGACCGAAATTCCTATGCATATCACCGTAATAATTATGCTCCAGAACATTGGAGTTAGCCACCATGGTGTCGGGGGCAGAATGACTCCTTCCGGTTTGCCCTTAAGGAGTACGTTAGTCTCGCTCACGGCGGGAGTGCCGTCGGGCCTGACTGCTCCGGCCATCATTTCCTCAAGGAGTTCCGGCGCGAAGGCCAGGTGACGGTTGTCGATCGGGATATCGATACCTGCTCCGAGCGCGGTGTCAATTCCGAACTGATACCAAGGATAATTTTTGTGGAAACTGGTCATAACGCTTCTGAACGTCGGTCCGACCTTGTCGCCTGAGGGTGCCGCGAGGGCGACGGTATCGCCGATGGCTTGTTCGATTAGTGCGAGCGGACGTGTGGCACAGTTGTCGTAGACATAATTGTAGCGATACACGCGGTTGGAAGGCATCAGATTGACCGACGCGAGCTGAAGCAGTTTTTCAGCCTCCTCGGGAGATAGATTGAGCACCTGTTCCACGACCGTGCGACCCTCCCGGCGGTATTCGGCGAGGAAATGCTCGGTGGGATAGGCGGCGCAGAGGTAGTCGGTCTCTCCTTTGACAAAGCGATAGACGAAGTTGGGCGAGTTGAAATCAAACACGCCCCAGTTGACTGTCATATCGGAGCCTGACTGAGGATAACGGATACGAAGACCGCTGTGTCCCTCGAGTTGATAGATGTCGCTTCCGGCACGACATGTCAGCAGGGACACAATCAGTGAATCGGATGGCACCGCTCCCGAAACAAGGGTCGTCAGCAGCACTGTCAGAAATAAGGAAATCCTTCTCATTTTAAAAGCCCGGTTAGAGTGTCGGTCGGAATGATTGTGAACACGGTCTTACCTTCGGGGGTGAGTCCGGGCGACTGCAGCCGCAGCAGATCGGAGATGATGCGGTCCATCTCGTCTGCCGACAGCATGACGTTGCGACGTATGGCCCGCGACCGTGCCATGGCCCGGGCGAGACGTTCGCCAAGTTGCTCGCCGATCGCCTCGCCTGTCTCGACAACGGAGTCAATGATGTCGAGCAGAATGTCTCGGGGAGATGTGGAATCCAGCACCGACGGCGATGCGTCTATGCTCCATGTGGTAGTCTCCGGGTTTGAGAGTTCGAACCCGTATTCGGCCAGTTCACCGGCTATCGAGGCAAGCACGGCATGCTGTGAGGCAGAGAGTGTGAGCGTGTCCGGAAACATCGAGTGCTGCGCCACAAAGGAATGGTTTCGCGCCGATGAGATGAAGGAGTCGTAGAGCACCCGGTAATGAGCGCGGTGCTGGTCGATCAACATGACCCCTCCTCGTGACGGGGTGAGTATATGACCGCTGCGCAACTGGATTGCGGCGGAAACGGTCCCGGGGATTGACGGGTCATCGCTGATGCCGTCGAGAATTCCCTCTGACTCACGCCTTGCGACATCTTCAGCCGGGACAGTCGCTGCGGCATCGGCCAATCCTTCGTCGCGTTTGCGCACGAAGTCGTCATAGAGTTTCTCCCAGTCGTTGAATTTCGAGGGACGTGAGGCGCGGGGACTCCCGGTGCTATCCGATTCGAACGGATTCCAGGCAGTTGACTGCGCAGGATTATAGCCCGAGGGGTTTGTGGAGAATGGATTGTAGCCCGAATCGATCTCAACGTCATGTGTGGCTGCCGAGTCAGGTTTGAAGACGGGGATATCAGGTGCATCCAGCAGATCGAATTCAATGGCGGGGGCGGCATTATAACGGCCGAGCGAGTCACGCACTGCCGCGACGAGTATCTGGCGGATAGCCGATTCGTTTTCAAACTTTATCTCGCTTTTGGTCGGATGGATATTGACATCGATGGTCTCGGGATCGACAGTCAGTGCTATGAAGTAGTTGGGTTCAGCATCGGCGGGAATGAGATGCTCATAGCACTCGAGGATTGCCTTACGGAACACCGGATGACGCATGTTGCGACCGTTGACCATCAGATATTGCAGCGCATTTCGCTTGCGCGCGTTGGCGGGGAGTCCGATGAAGCCGTTGAGGCGGACTATGGTGGTGTCGGTCTCGACGGGGATGATGGTCTTGTCGAGATTTTTGCCGAAGAGTTCGACAATGCGCTGCTTAAGCGAGCCGCGACGCAACGAATGAATCGTGACGTCGTTGGAGATGAGCGTGAATTCCACCCCCGTGTTGACTAAGGCGAGCCGCTCGAACTCGCGCATGATCGCTGCGAGTTCCACAGCATCCTTGCGCAGAAATTTCCGTCGGGCCGGAGTGTTGAAGAAGAGGTTTTTCACCATCATGTTGGTGCCTTCGACCATCACTTCGGGATTCTGGCTTTCGACTTTCGAGCCGTTTATGACGATGCGTGTCCCGATCTCGCTCCCGCGCAGCATGGTGCGGAGTTCGACAT
>CAMWGM010000025.1 GCA_947173755.1 uncultured Muribaculaceae bacterium | reverse complement strand
TCGATGAGCTCAATATCGGCATCTATGACCGCCAGGGCAACATGGTTTTTCACAAACTTGCCACCCGTGAACTTACTACCGAAAACTCATATTTTGCCGAAATCGATGTCAAGCCGGGGCAGTATGATATCATTGCTTGGTGTGAAGGTCCGAAAACCGTTGACGATGCCGTCTCTTTCGAACTTTCCGGTCAGACTGTCGGATCAGCTAAAACAACTTCCGGAGCATCGATCTCGCTCATCAGTTCAGCCACCGGGGTTTATTTCAATCAACCTCTGCGCCCCCTTTTCTATGGGTCGTTGACTGATGTCGAGTTTCCTGACTCATACGGAACCGTTGATCTTCCGACAGTCTCACTGATTAAAGACACAAACCGCATCCTCGTCCAACTTCAGAACATGGACGGTCAGCCTCTCGATCCCTCAAACGTATCTTTCGAACTCGAAGCCCGTAACTCGAAACTCAATTCGCTCAATTCACTCTCTTCCGATGTGCGCTTTTCATATCGTCCCTGGTATGTGAGCCCGATGTTCGCTGACACCGAGAGCCGTGCGAGCCTGGAAGATGGCGAGTTGCCCTCCGGAGTACAGGCCGAGTTCTCGACCGGCAGAATTCTTGCAGGAGTGGAGCAGTGGCTGACTGTAAAACAGGCTCAGACAGGCAATGTGATCTTCCGAATTCCCATGGTGCAGTATCTTCTCATGGTGCGCGGTTACTATGAGGGTAAACTTTCGGCTCAGGACTACCTCGATGCCTGCGATAACTACTCGATGGTGTTCTTCATCGATGAAAACTATACCTGGCTCAAAAGCCACATCTACATCAATAACTGGCGCGTAGTTCCTCCCCAGGACGAAAACCTCTAATCACTCAACCGCCAATCCGTACTCTTTGAAATGATCCGCTCATTCCAAAATATCGACAAGACACTCAGGCTATGCCTGATGCTGATGCTGACGGCACTCGTTGCCCCGGCCTTCACGTCGTGCATCAACGATTCTTCCGACTGTCCGATAGACGAAGGTGGTCCCTCGGACACCTATACGTTCTCCTTTCAGATGGTTACCAACAATATCGGCCAATCCCGCGCTCTTGATGAGGGTGATCATGACGAGACTTATTCGGAATGGCCCGCCTTTGAGGATCAGATCCTGGCCACCGACTTCGCTTTCTTCATCTTCCTTCAGAATCAGGATGGCGAATGGCCTATGATCATGTCGATGACCGATATGGTCAACAACAAAAATGCAGCCATCACCATAAACGGTTATGCCGGAATGTGGATGGTCACGGCAGCTATAGCCAAGAAAGAACTTGAGGCAAAACTTGGATATCAACTTTCCAAAAACGATACCCGAAAGATTAATCTGAGGGTTGCAGTGCTTGCTAACGTTGGAGGAGGTGAGACTCATGCAACTAAACGGTATGACTACACCCGACTCATCAAGGAAAACTTCACCGATTTCATCAAGGAAGCTGACAATATGGTGTTCAGCATGAGCACTATCCACAGCGTTAATGATGGTGCATCCGGGGTGGACGGTATCTATAAAGGTGCGATCCCCATGTATGGCATGAACGAATTCTCGGTAACCTCCGACGACCTATATTACTCAGATAAAGTCAATCCGGCATGGATGGGCGAGGTTGATATGCTGCGCGCACTTTCCAAAATCAGAGTGGTCGACACAATTGAGAATAAGGACGATGAGGGTTATCCCTATATCGATAATGTGGATATCGTCAGTGCCACCCCCCAGTGCTATGTAACACCCTATGATGCAGTCAATTTCAAAGGTGTCCAGACAGATTATCCCCGTATAACCGGAGTGTCGGCTGACGGTTCGACACATATTCTGAAACTGGGTTATCTGCAAACTAAAAAAGATACCTTTTTCGGGTATGTTCCCGAACAGACCATCACCTCTACATCACCGGCTCTCCGCATCACCGTGGTGTTCGGAAAGAATGAAAACGGCACTGATAACTCAAAAGTCTACGAAGTGCCGATGAGCGGATATAATGACGAGAATTTCCGCGACAATTTCGGACAGTACATCCTCCGCAACCATATCTACACTCTCAATGTGACAGGGGTGGCCACTGACACTCCTCTTGATCTGGAGGTCGAGGTCGCTGACTGGACACCCGCAGAATTCATGCTCGACTACAACCAGACTGTGGTCGTCCCCGAACCGTTCAAACTGCGTTTCAGCAACCAGGAAGGAGCAGTCGATCAGACTACCGGCACCGTGATTTGCAAACCCTGGACCACAACGGCAGACGGCACGATGACATGGTCGCCGATCACGTGTACGTTTGGCATCCAGAGCCCGTTGGGTGCGACATGGATGGCCTATCTGAATGTGTTCGAAGGAGATCAGGATGCTTTCGCTTTCCTCGATGAAAACGGAGATATGCAGCCTCACCTGACCGGTGTAGTCGACAACAAAACTTCCTCCATCCGCATAGTCACCCAGAACAAAGAACCTGATGTCACGAGCAAAGCCCGTCTGCAGGTCTACGTGCAGTTTGCCGACAATTCGATGGTCGAAGTCGATCTTACTCCACAGAATTCCCCTGAATACAAGAGTTACACGATTGTGCAGAATCCGCTCTAATTTCTTCTAAGCCGATCACCATGCAACTGTTTTCAAAAATATACGCTTTCTTCTCGCTACTGATTCTCGGAGCCGTGGCTGTCGGGTGCAGCGACGCAATTGAGGTGCCCGAGATGCCGCTCGAAGCGGGTGCGCCGGGAACGATCACCATCAATTTCCGTAATACCCGCATGTCGCGTTCGGCAGCCTCGGACAACTCGGAGAATAAGATCGGAAAACTGATGGTCTGTCTCTATGACGATCCTCTCGATGATGACGCCGCGCCCGTTTATCGCCGTGAGTTTATCCCCAACGGATATAACGCCACGACTGTCGTGATGCAGTTGACCGACGAACTTGTCGAGAAACTTTTCCCCGCGGGAGGTAACAACGAGTGCCGCATGTATGCAGTGGCAAACTATGTTGATCTTCCCGAAGTGCTTACCGTCAACAATATAAAATCGCATATCGTCACTGCGGCTTTCGATGCTTCGGCTCTGCAGGAATCATTCGTGATGGCAGGCGAGGGTTTAGTGAAATATACTCCCTCCGATAATCCTGCTGAAAAGGGTAAGGCCGAGGGAAAGGGTAACCTCATCCGCACGGCAGCAAAAATCAATCTCAACATCAGTCTGCCTGATAAAATTGAAATCTTCGACGAAGATAGCGTCGTGATTGAAACATGGTTTCCCCAGACATCAAATGATGCAATTCACGTGCTGCTGACTAACGGTGTCAATTCCGCACCTATCGTACCTTCTGCGGGATGGGAGCCGGCAGATGATGAGGCTTACTATAACAGTGTCGAAACAAAAAAAGAATCTTACAGAATTCTCAATGCCGCTGCAGGTGCCGAGGGAGACTATCCTTATCAGATGGGTGTGCCTTTCTATACCTATCCAAATGCCTGGACTGAGAATATCGAGGAAAACCATAAGACTATGCTCATGCTGATGGTTCCCTGGCGTAAGGATGGGACAGACACATATAATATTCTGTATTATCAGGTACCTGTAGTGCCGGGAACACTGTTTGAGATCACATCAAATTATTCCTACAACATCAATATGAAAGTAGGTATGCTCGGCAGTCCGAACCCTGAAACTCCTATCGAACTCGAAAATCTTTCTTATCAGATTGTCGACTGGGCAGCCGAGGATATTGATGTAACTATCAGTGACTACCGTTATCTCGTGGTCAACCCCAACTATTATGTCGCCAACAATGAATCACAGATCGTGATCCCATTCTACACGTCGCATCCCGTCGAGATCAATGATATCGAGATGACTTACCAGCGATTCAATTTCTACTCCGACGGAAATGGAGACGTTGTAGAGATTCCTATAACCAAAGCCCAGATCGACCGTTCGGTGACCGGAACAGATTCCTTATGCACATACCACGTGGTAAAGAATAACACTACAGGTCAGATGTCGATTGTCATCGACCATAAACTGCAGATGTGGACCCCTGTTAATGCTGACGGTGCTACCGTTCAACTTACAGGAATGAGTGGAACCGGAAACCAAACCTTGGATCAGGTAAAAAATAATATCAATAGATATGTGAGACCCGCGAATCCCGAGGGTGCATATTCTCCTTATAAAATTTCGGTAAAAATACGTCATAAGGATAATGAGGCTTTCAATTCCGATATAGATATCGTACAGTATCCGGCAATGTATATTGAGGCCGATAGAAATGAGGGAGGCAGTTATAACGTTGTAACTTCTGCCTTTGGATTCAATTATGCACAAAGTCAAAACTATGGTTTTGTATTTGTGAATCCACAATTCCAATCTGGGACGTCTTTTGGACAAGCATATTCAGGATGGGTTAACGACACGGATTTTGGAGGTGTACATGGCTTGACGGGTAATAATACGAACCCCAATATGTACGTTATTACTATTTCTCAGTTGGAGACCGAGACACAATATATTATCGGTGATCCGAGATCAAACTTTATAAATAACTCTCTTTCCGGAAATAATGCATTACGTCCAACAACAAATGAGACAACAACACCCAGTTGGTCTAATCCCGGAAATGTGGTCTATCCCACCACAAATTCAAGTAAGAGGGGACTGCTCTATTATTATCCAACTAACGAGGTAGACGCATCGTCAAAAGAAGCCTATATGATTGCGCCGAAAATTCGGGTTGCTTCTTCCTGGGGTGTATGCACTACAGGTCGAACAAGAGAACAGGCGCGCAGAAGATGTGCCACATACCAGGAGCAAGGCTTCCCCGCAGGAAGATGGCGTCTGCCAACTTTGGGTGAATTCACTTATATTACTCAATTATCGGCAGCCGGAAAAATACCGGTGCTTTTCTCTCCTAATACGAATTATCTGACAGCGCAGGGCTTCTATAGTGTAAATAACAATGGTGTCGTATCTGCCGGCACAGGAGATGGTGCATCAGTTCGTGCGGTGTACGATGAATGGTATTGGGAGCAGATGCCTCAATATGCAATGCCGAAAAATGCTGACGGAGGTTATGATTACACTCTCGGCGATGTTCCAAGAGATTTTAATAAAAATTGAATATGAGTTCGATAATCAAAACCATGTATAAGGTTCTGTGTCTCTCGATTGTTGTCGGGCTGACGGCATGTCAGGACGATGTGAAACAACCGGAAACCGTCGGAACGGGAGATGCTAATACAATAGTTCTCCAGGGTTCGATAACAGTGCCCGATATGCCGGTGATCACTTCGCGTGGCGCATTGGCTGAAACTTCCGGCGCAGATCTGAAACTGACGATATTTGAGTTTGATCTCGGTGAAAATACGAGCAATTCGTTTCTCTCGGACATCTATAAGGCTGAAATAACCGCGCCTACTACAGCCGTTGACAACGGAACTGTTGTCAACTTCAAGGTGACACTCAAATCGAACTCAAAACCGAAAGTGCTTCATCTGGTTTTGGCTGACGAGTATCTGACATGGCCATTCGCGCCGGTGTCTGATATTCTCGCGGGTCTGACAGTAGGAAGTATCGGAAACGAGACCGAGGCTTATTGGGGACGTGTGGAATTTCCCAAAGGCTATAACGAACTCAACGAAGACGGAACATTCAAGACGGACGAAGACGGTAAGCCGGTTCTCCTCGAAGATGTTGAGAAAAACCTTACCGAAGTTCCCTTGATAAGAAATTTCGCTGCTATATCCGTAACGGTCTCGAACGATGTGGAAAATTTCCACCTGATTGGATTTGATGTTGTAAATATCCCTACCTCCGGAACAGTGGCTCCATGGAATCCCGCTGACCAGACTATTCCCGCATTGCTCGGAGCCGATAAAAAGATGCAGAATTATGCCGATGTCTCAAAAATATATTCGGGCATCCTTCCCGCAGGCGCACAGTTGAGAAATACAGAGACTGACGCCAAGACATGGAATGAATCGACCGAGGCACTCAATAACACCGAGACCGTCTACATGTATGAGCATCCCTATGAGGCTTCACGACGCACATATCTTATTGTGAAAGGTGAGATCAATGTCGATGGTAACTGGCAGCCGGGTTACTACAAACTCGATATCGGAGTTATTAAGGAGGACGGAACGTTTGACTATTATAATATTATCCGTAACATAAGATATAATATCGTCATTAAGGAAGTGCGTGCTCCCGGAGCTGCAAGTGTGGGAGAGGCGATAGAGCGTGCTCCGTTCAATAACCTTATCGCAGCGACAGAGACATCGTCGATGCTCAATGTGTCGGACGGTCAGAACATGCTCATCGTCAATGACACCAATCATATCATTGTCAAGGAGGGCGAGACCGTAAGGGTGCTCTACCGTTATCTTGAGAATGTCACTGCTGCAACTCCCACTCCTAATAATAGTGGCGCTAAGGTTGTCGGTCTGGAGAGAGGTGCTGTGATCGCCGACTTTCAAACCACGACGTATCGTGACGAAGCGGGTGCTGATTGGGTGGAAATAGATATCACTCCGAATCCTCCGACATCGGTAGTGCAAACCCAGGATTTTACAATCGTCGACGATTATGGGTTGGGGCGTACGATCCACCTGATCCTTAGAAAACCGTGGCAATATGCTCCATTGAAGAATAAAGACGGAAGCGATTCTAAATGGCAGGCTTCAGTAGCCCCCGGTATTTCTAACAGTTTCCCGTTCACAGAGTCAATAACCACTCCTGATCCGCAACCGATCAGTACTGAAATTCAGCAGCCGCTGACCGTCTATTTCAATCTGCCCGACGGACTGCCTGAGTCGATGTTCCCGCTCGAATTTACTCTCGAGGCGCTCTATCAGGGTATCGAGAACAACAAGATCGGAACGCTCGTCGTGACATCGGGACCATCGATGTTCCCGGAAAATAATGGCGCCATCGCAATCCAGTATGTGAAAACCGTATCCTATAACGAGTATCGCTATGAATATGCGGGAGACGGGCAGAACAGTTTCGACTTCAATTCGTATAACACCGATCATACTATCCGCTGCCGATTCCTGACCATCACGGCCGAGACAAAAACCGGTTGCGACATCAAGATCCACAACGAATATTTCAGCCCTGATATCGACGTCACGTTCAACCGCGAATAAGACTTCGGAATCACGCGATAACTCATTAGCAACCGGCAGTGAGTCACTATCCTGCCGGTTGCTTTTTTAATAAGATTTTTGGCCGGTTTCCGGTGGATATTCCGGGGATTGTGTTTCCTTCAGTGGGTCTTTGGCCCCCACGCTTTCAACCTATTTTTTTGTTTGATCGCTGAAGGAGATACCGTCCCCTTTTTGCGTGGTCACTCGTGAGGAGTAGGCAGCGTCTGGCGACAGGATATAAGTATGCCCCGCGGTCGAGGTGACCAGCGGGGCATATGTTTGTTCAGGGGAATGTCAGCGCAGGTTTATCTGCGGGTGAAGAGACGGATGATCTCGCCTATCCAGAGCACGACGGAGGTGGCGCAGATGATTATGACCCAGTCGAGGATGCGGAGGGGTGTGACGTTGAAGAACTGTCCGCCGATGGTGACGATGACTATCTGGCCGATGAGGATGCCGAGGGCGATGGAGATGAAGCCTGAGCAGCCTTCGAGATGGAAGGCGGAGCGGCCTGTCTCAAAGGCGCGGGCGTTGAACATGTTCCAGAACTGGAGGAAGACGAAGATGGTGAAGAAGAGGGAGAGTTCGTAGGGGGTCAGCGTGGCGAGTCCCGGAGCGGCTGTCGTCGAAGGCGAGGAGAAAATGGTGGAGAGGCCTGCGACATCGTGAGTCTCGAAGAAGTAGAGCAGCCAGAGGAGGAAGAGGAAGAAGATGCCGCCGGTGCCGATGATGCCGCGCCACATGGGACGGTTGATGATGAAGGCTGTGCGGGAGCGGGGCTTGTCTTTCATGACGGCTTCCGAGGGGGGCAGGGAGGCGAGTGCCATGGCTGCGAAGGTGTCCATGATCAGGTTGACCCAGAGCATCTGTGTGACGGTGAGCGGCGATTCCATGCCCATGAATGCGCCGGAGAGCACGATGAGACATGCGGCGACGTTGACGGTCATCTGGAATAGGATGAAGCGCTGAATGTTCTGGTAGAGGGAGCGGCCCCACATGACGGCGCGGCCGATTGAAGCGAACGAGTTGTCGACGATTGTGATGTCGGATGCTTCCTTGGCCACTGATGTGCCGTCGCCCATCGAGAGGCCGACGTGGGCTGCCTTGAGGGCTGGGGCGTCGTTTGTGCCGTCGCCTGTCACGGCCACGACCTCGTTGCGTTTCTGGAGCGCTTCGACGAGGCGTTTCTTGTCGAGTGGTCTGGCACGGGCTATGATCTTGAAGTCGCCTACGCGGTCGACGAGTTGATCGTCGGTGAGTTGGGCGAAGTCGGTGCCGATGATTATGTTGCGGTCGGAGTCGGTGTCGTCGTTCCAGAGTCCGATCTGTCGGCCGATCTCCTTGGCAGTGGCGGGTGTGTCGCCGGTGACGATCTTGACGCCGATGCCGGCGCCAATGACTTCGCGGACGGCGGCGGGGACGTCGGAACGGACGGGGTCGGAGATGGCAGTGATACCGAGGAATGTGAGGCCGGTGGCCACGCAGCGACCGTCGCCGATGGTGGGATCGCCTTCTTTGAGTTCCTGATAGGCGAACCCGAGTGTGCGCATGGCCTGATTCTGATAGGAGAGCAGGAGGGCATCGATCTCGGCCTTGGTGACTCCGGCGGTGTCGGCACACATGCCGAAAATGATTTCGGGAGCGCCTTTGACGTAGATGATTCGCTTGCCGGAGGCGTTTTCGATGACGGTAGCCATGTATTTGCGCTCGGTCGAGAAGGGGAGTTCCTCGACGCGGCGCACTTTCTCTTTAAGACTGACATAGTCGACTCCTTTCTCCTTGAGCCAGAGGAGGAGGGCGCCTTCGGTGGGATTGCCGAGGACGGCGGGTTTCGCACCGGAGAGGTCTAACTGTGCGGTGGAGTTGGCAGCGATGCCTTCATAGATGACATCTTCGGAGGGGTTGCCGAAGAAGCGTGTGTCGGCCACCTGCATCTGGTTCTGGGTGAGTGTGCCGGTTTTGTCGGTGCAGATGACGGTGGTGGCTCCCATGGTCTCGCATGCATGCATCTTGCGGACGAGATTGTTGGTCTTGAGCATGCGTCGCATTGAGTAGGCGAGCGAGAGTGTGACGGCCATCGGGAGTCCCTCGGGGACGGCGACCACGACGAGCGTGACGGCGATCATGAGTGTGTTGAGGAAGTAGCCGAGGAAGTGGATCCACTCGAAATCCATGTTGAGGAAGTACATTATGATGCGGCCGACGATGATGAGGGCGGCGATGGCATAACTGGCCCTGGTGATGAGGCTGCCGAGGCCGTCGAGTTGTTCGTTGAGGGGTGTCTTGACGGAGTCATCGATCTGGGCGGCTTCAAACACTTTGCCGTTCTCGGTGGCGTCGCCGACGGCGAAGACTTCCATGATACCGTGGCCTTCCATTACCTTTGTGCCGCGCATGGCGTGGTCGGAGGGGAATGTTGCTTCGGGGTCGAAGTCTTCCTTGACAACGGTCTTATGGGCGATCGGTTCGCCGGTTAGGGTCGACTCGTCGATGTTGAGCGAGATGGCTTCGATGAGGCGTCCGTCGGCGGGGACCTCTTCGCCGGTGTTGAGTATGACGATGTCGCCGACAACAATCTCTTTCTTGGGCACCTGGGTGGTGTTGGCGTTGCGGATAACCGTGACAGGTTCGTCGTCGTTCACCTGGTTGAGAAGGGCGAATTCCTTGTCGGCCTTGAGTTCGAAGTAGAATGCGAGTCCTGTGGCGAGGAGGATGGCGATGAAGATGCCGAGCGGTTCGAAGAAGACGCCGAAACCGTCGCCGAGACCGAAGTACTCGTAGCATGATATGCCGATAGAAAGCACGCCTGCCACCAGAAGGATGATGATGAGGGGGTCTTTGAACTTCTCGCAGAAGCGTTCGAAAAGCGACTGCTTTTCTGCAGGTGTCAGGAGATTAGAGCCGTTTTTCTCGCGGCTTTCAGTCACCTGTGCGTCGGTGAGACCGACGAGATGATGTTGAGAAGACATAGTTGAAATGAGGTGTTGAAATTTTTCGCAAAATTAACTAATTTCACCTTTAAATGCAATATCAGTACATCTGATAGTCGGTGGAAAGCACCTGAAACTCGGTTCGCCGGTTGATCTGGTCGGCGGCTTCCTGATCGGCTTCGGAGAGAGTCAGGATGTAGTCCTCGTCGAGCACCTGACCTTCGGGAAACTGCGGGAAATCCTTGGCGATGCGTTTGCTGACGACTTTGGGACGCGATTTGCCGTAGCCCTGTGCCTGGAGACGGTCTGCGGCGATGCCGGCGGCTATGAGGTAGTCGACGACACTCTGTGCGCGACGGAGCGAGAGGGCTTCGTTATATTCGTCAGAGCCCCAGCGGTCGGTGTGGGATGCCATTTCGACGGTGATATTCGGATTGTCGCTGAGCATCCTGACGATCTCGTCGAGGGATTCCTTTGACTCGGGGCGAAGTGTGGCTTTGTCGAAGTCGTAGAAAATGTTTTCGACGATGTTGGGTTTTACGATTGAGGCAAGCACGAAGTCGATGCCGTAGTCGGCGTCCTCCTCGGCAGAGTCGGAGGTGAACTCCTGTTTGGCGTTGAGGTAGCCGCGTGCTCCGGCGAGCATGACGTAACTGATGCCGCGCTGAAGCGGGAAGGAGAATGAGCCGTCATCCTTGGCTACGGCTTTCTGATTGGATCCGTCGCGTCCGACGATGCGGATCACGGCGCCGGGGACAGGCTCGTCGTCCTTGTCGACCACCCATCCGGATATCGTGATCTTAAGGTCGGGAAGCACGAAGGAGTAGAGATGGTCATAACCGCGTCCGTCGCCACGGTTGGAACTGAAGAAGCCTTCCTCGCGTCCGGGAGTGGCGAAGGTGATGCCGAAATCATCTCCCTCGGAATTGATGGGTGCGCCCATGTTTTCAACGAGCCATCCGCCCGAGGGGGTAAGCGTGGCGCGGAATATGTCGAGACCTCCGAGTCCGGGATGGCCGTCGGAAGCGAAGAACATGATGGAGTCGGTGAGGAGATAGGGGAATTGATCGTCGCCGGGTGTGTTGATGGCGTCGCCGAGGTTTTCGAGCGAACCTACACGGTCGCGGAGATTGATGCGCCAAATGTCTTTGCCACCATGTCCGGGCATGTCGGAGGCGAAATAGAGCCATTCACCGGAGGGGCTGACGGCAGGCTGCCCGAATGAGGAGACGGTGTCGGGGATGATCTCAAACTTGACGGGTGCGCTCCACTGGGCGTCGCTGCGGGTGGAGGTCCAGATCTCGGTGCCGGTGTTCGATCCGGGCGCACGGAGAGCACGGGTGAGATACATCATCCCGCCGTCGGGCGAGAAGGAGCATATTCCTTCATCCCACTCCGAGTTGAGTTCCCCCTCAAGAGGCTCGGGACGCTGCCATACGCCTGCCTCGTTCTTGCGGGCCATCCAGATGTCGCTGCGCTTCATGCCGGTGATCTCGCTGCGGGCTGTGCCGTTGACTTTCTCGTTGGTCGTGGTGAAATAGAGTTGGTCGGGGCCGTTGAACATTGGCGAGAAGTCGGAACGGCGCGAATTGAAGAGAGTGGCTTCGCGGACGATGTGGCGGGTCTTGTTTCTGCGCAGTTCGGCTGCTTTTCGCGCTCCGGCCAACTGGCGCCGGGCTTCGTCGGCCTTGTCGGGGTAGAGGTCGATATACTGTTCATAAGCCCGGATTGCATCGGCATAGGCTCCCTGGCCGTGAAGGGCACGGGCGAGGCCGAGGATGATGGTTGAGTCGGGATAACCGTAACGCAGGGCATTCTGATAGGCAGCCGCAGCACGTGAGTCCTGACCGAGACGGGCATAACAGTCGGCCATCTTGCGTGCCACCTCCCCACGCTCCTTGCGCTGCTCGCGGGGCTTGAGTTTGTTATATATCTTGCGATAGGTCTTTGCGGCGTCGAAGTATTCACCACGGGCCATCTGGTCGTCGGCGACTGCGAGTTTCGGACCGGCGCATCCGCAGAGCATCAGAGCCGCGATGAACACATATATTATATGGGAAAGTTTCATCAGGGAGGGTAAAGTTTACTTAATAATTAACGCGAGGAGGATGCAATTTATTGTCGACGGGCCACTTCAGGCCTAATTTACAAAAATTGTCATTTCATCTTTCGGTGTTTCAGAAATTCTGCGTAAATTTGCATTTCAATTTCACAAAAAAGACTTCAAGAGAGATATATGGAAACTCCCGAAATCCCCGCACCCGAAACCAAGGGTCTGAGTTTTGTAGAAGAAACCGTTTTGGCCGATCTGCGCGAAGGCAAGAATGGCGGACGTCTCAACACGCGTTTCCCGCCGGAGCCCAACGGCTATCTGCACATCGGCCATGCAAAGGCCATCTGTATGGATTTCGGCATCGCCGAGAAGTTTGGCGGAACGTGTAACCTGCGTTTCGACGACACCAATCCCGTGAAAGAGGATGTGGAGTATGTCGACTCGATC
>CAMWGM010000024.1 GCA_947173755.1 uncultured Muribaculaceae bacterium | reverse complement strand
GTGCCATGTGGAACGGAGGCGTGTTTGCTTTCCGTCTCGGTTATATGACCGAGATCGCCGAACGTTTCGTCGATTTCGAATCATTTGAAGCAATCCGCGATCACTATACAGATTTCCCGAAAATCAGTTTCGACTATGAGGTTGCCGAGCACGCCCACTCCGTAGCCGTGGTGCCTTTCGACGGCGACTGGAAGGATCTCGGCACATGGACTGCGCTGACCGATCAGTTGAAACATCATAACTACGGCAACGTCACAACCGACGGCACGGCCATCAACACTCACGTGATCAACGAACTCGATATCCCCGTCATGTGCATCGGCACCAAGGACCTCGTGATCGCTGCTTCGCCTGACGGAATTCTGGTGTCAGAGAAGAGCCGCAGCGAGGATATAAAGAGTTATGCTGACCGTCTGAAGCGTCGACCGATGTATGAGGAGCGTCGCTGGGGCACATATAAAGTAATCGACTATGTAGAATATCCCGACGGTTACAGTGCCCTTACGAAGCATCTGACGCTTAATCCCGGCGCGTCCATAAGTTATCAGGAGCATGCTTGCCGCGATGAGGTATGGACGTTTGTCGACGGGATCGGGGAAATCGTTCTCAATGGCGAGCGCAAGCACGTGCGCCGCGGAATGACCATCTATATCCCCAAGAAGATGCGCCATGCGCTCAGAGCCATAACCCCGCTGTCGTTCATCGAGGTGCAGAGCGGATCAAATCTTGTCGAGACCGACATCACCCGTTTCCCGCTGGAGTGGTAGACCGGGCTTCCGGAAAAAATATTTGTTACCGGCCCTGCTTTTCCCGGAGAAAAGCGGGGCCGGTTATTGATAATAACCGCGCACAAAGGATCATTATCGCACTATTTCCCCTTTTGCAACGCGCTAACTTTGCAAAAAAAAATAGTAAAGATATGAAAACCGGATCCTCCAAAACACCCATGCTCGTTTCCACTGCTGCGGCAGCGCATCTTTTCATCATAATATCCTCCATGGATATTGATCCCGCTCAAAAATGTGACCTGCTGACACTTGTCTCCGACATTATCAACGGTTATATCGATATAACTGAGGCTTCATTTCCGGAAGAAGCGGAAGAAGTGCGCTCTTACCTGATCAAGGCAATCCGCCGTTCTGCCAAAGCCCGCGCGGCCGCAGCCCGTCGCCGCTCGGCTGTTGATGTTGTTTCAACCGCACGTGACTGTGAAGTCACACCGGTTTCTGATGCCTCCATTGAAATTGATAAGGCCGGAACCGTAGCCGAAGACAACCATGAAGAGGTCGTGGCGGAAGAAAAGGAGGATAAGCCCGAAGAGCCCCTGCAGCCTGCCGTTAACCATAAGAAGAGAAGAAGGCGCCGTCGTCGTCACCATTGAGCCCCGGTTAACTAAGTGCTTTTTATCCGGCATTTCGAATTTTCGTCCGTTTTGAACTGCAGATGAAATTTTATTTCTACTTTTGCACAAAAATCTATTCTGAATGGTAAAACAATGTGCGATCATTTTCGGATGTCTCTGTGCGGGAGAATTCCTGGCTTTTATCGCAGGACTTCCGATTCCCGGAAGCATCATTGGCATGCTGCTTCTCACGGGGCTGCTGCAGACAAAAGTTGTGAAAGTCGAGGATATCAACGGAGTCTGCCGGTTTCTCGTCAGTAATATGGCATTCTTTTTCGTCCCTCCGGGCGTGGCGCTCATGCTCTATTTCGACGTCATAGCCAAAGAGTGGTTGCCGATTACTGTCGCTACGGTCGTGAGCACGGCATTGGTGCTCATCGTCACGGGTGCCGTCCATCAGGTTTATCATAAAAAGTTCAACCGTCGGTCACACAGGTAATATGGATTTTTTCGAAAGTGATATTTTTCTGATTGCCGCGACATTTCTGATTTATTGGGGTGCGCGCCGCCTGCAGGCCTTAACCGGTTGGACACTCCTCAACCCGGTGCTTGTTACCATCATTGTGATCATCGGGGCTCTCAAAATCTCCGGTCTGACTTATGAGACATATTCCGAGAGCGGACGTCTCATCGAATTCTGGCTTAAACCGGCCATCGTGGCACTCGGTCTGCCACTCTACCTTCAGTTGCGTGAGATCCGGCGCCAGTTTGTGCCGATATTCCTTTCGCAGATCGCAGGTTGTGTGGTTGGTATCGTCTCCGTGGTTCTTATTGCTCAGTTTTTGGGGGCATCGCGTGACGTCGTGGTCTCTCTTGTGCCGAAATCAGTCACTACTCCCATTGCTATCGAGGTTTCGCGACAGATCGGTGGTATTCCGTCGTTGACAGCCGCTATTGTCGTCTGCGTCGGATTACTCGGTTCGATTTTCGGTTTCAAGGTTCTCACCATCGGCCATATCGGGAGTCAGATAGCGCGCAGCATCAGCATGGGAACCGCTGCACATGTCATAGGCACCACTCGTGCAACCGAACTCGGTGATAGGGCAGCGGCTTACGCCACTCTCGGTCTTATTATCAATGGTGTCCTCACCGCTATACTTGCCGATCCGTTGCTCAGACTGATGGGCATCTGAATTATCTGTAGTAACAAAAAACGAGCCTGCCGGCAGAAACTTTTCTGCCGGCAGGCTTTATTACAATTAATCTATGAAAATCTTTCAGCCGATTTTGATGCCTGAGAAACCCATGAAGGCCATAGCGAGAAGGCCGGCGCAGATCAGTGCGATGGGCACTCCACGCATCGAACGGGGAACATCGCTGAGCGCGAGTTGTTCGCGGATCCCGGCAAAGATTCCGATTGCCATCGTGAAACCGACTGCGGTTGCAAAGGCATAGACGAGGCTCTGACCGAGGTCGAAGTTTTTCTGGATCACGAGGATCGCCACACCGAGCACTGCGCAGTTGGTGGTGATGAGCGGGAGGAACACGCCGAGTGCCGAATAAAGAGCCGGGGCAACTTTCTTGAGAATGATCTCGAGCATCTGCACGAGTGCGGCGATCACGAGGATGAAGACTATCGTCTGCATGAATGCAAGACCCATGGGGTTGAGCACATAGGTCTGCAGGAGCCATGTGACGGCTGTGGCGATCACCATGACGAATGTCACGGCTGCGCCCATGCCGACGGCCGATGAGAGTTTGCGCGAAACGCCGATGAAGGGACAGATGCCGAGGAATTGGGCAAAGACGATATTGTTGACGAATATCGCTGTTACTATGATTGAGATATATTCAAGCATGACTGTAGTGTGACTTTAGGCGTTAGCAGGCTTTGGGAGTGCGGATTTTGGTGAAGAGCGCGATGAGGAGACCGAGCGCGATGAAGGCTCCGGGCGCGAGGACGAAGAGCAGCGACCCGTATGACTCAGGATAGATCTCGAGTCCGAAGATCTTGCCTGATCCGAGGAATTCACGCATTGCGCCGAGAAGAGTCAGTGCAAGTGTGAAGCCGATGCCCATGCCGAGACCGTCAAGCAGTGAGGGGAACACACCGTTGCGCGACGCGAAGGCTTCTGCACGGCCGAGCACGATACAGTTGACCACGATGAGCGGGATGAAGATGCCGAGCAGAGCGTTGAGAGCGGGCACATAAGCCGCCATCAGGAACTGGAGCACGGTCACGAATGTCGCGATCACCACGATATAGGCCGGGATGCGGACCTTCGACGGAACGAAATTCTTTATCAGCGAGATGACGACATTCGAGCAGATAAGTACGCCTGTTGTGGCGAGACCCATCGACATGCCGGTGAGAGCCGAACCGGTGGTGCCGAGAGTAGGACACATACCGAGTGTCAGCACAAATGTTGGATTCTCGGCTATGATGCCATTGAGAAGTATGCGGAGGTTGCGTGACATTGTTTTAGTCTTAGGTAATTGATTTTAAGGTTCGGCTTTGACAAGTGTGTTTGTTTCAGTCTCCGAGACCACCACCGAGTCTTCAGATGCAGGCGTAGGTGCCGGCTGGGCTGCCTTGGGGGTGGCGCCGGTGACAGCGGCTGCCGGAACAGCGCCGGTTTCATTTTCTACGTAAGTCTGATTGGCTCGTGATGCGCGGGCGAGTGCATCGAGGAATGCGCGCGATGTGATTGTGGCTGCCGTGATAGCGTCGATATCACCTCCGTCCTTCGAGACTGTAAAGTTGGTAGTGGCGGGATTGCGGCCGATGACTGTGCGTCCTTCAGCGCCCGGCTCACCTTCCGCCGGTTTGAACCATACGCCCATCTTCTCTCCCAGACCGGGAGTCTCCTGATGAGCCATGACTTCGAATCCTGTCAGTGTACCTTCGGTGTCAAAACCGTAGATAAGTGTGATTTCACCCGAGAAACCGTTCATTGAATAACTCTCGACGGCAGTGCCGACAAGTTTTCCGTCCTTGCGTGCAGGAAAAACTTTGAGCGCACGTTCTTCACCTTCGGGAGTGATGAGAGTCTGCTCGGCCACCGGATCGTTGTCAAATGCCGGGGTTACTGCCGAGACTGCATCGACCTGTTTGGCGAGAGCGGCCTCCTCGATGGGACCTTTTGTGGCCGAATAAACGCCGCCGAGGATCGCTGCGGCTGCTATGGTGATGATGCCCAGCGAGAGCACCATGTTGACGATTGATGATTTCATGGCTTATTTTGCTTTGCTTTCGCCAAACTTGCGAGGTTTCATATATCGGTTGATGAGCGGAGTGACACCGTTCATGATCAGGATTGCAAACGACATGCCTTCAGGATATGCACCCCACTGGCGGATGATGATAGTGATCAGGCCGATTGCTACTCCGTAGACGATCATGCCTGATTTCGCCATAGGAGACGTGACATAGTCCGTAGCCATGAAGATGGCGCCGAGGAGCAGACCTCCTGAGAGAATCTCGACCCCGATGGGAGCACCGATGCAGAGCGAGAAGAGGGCTACTGTGGCCACGATCGAAACGGGGATATGCCAGGTGATCACGTTCTTCCAGAGCATGTAGAGGAAACCGAGCACGAGAGCGATAGCGCCGACTTCGCCGAGCGAACCGCCGATATTGCCGAGCATGGCGTCGAGCAGGTTGACATCTCCGGGGTTGATGAGACCCATCTTGAGTTGACCCAGAATTGTGGCGCCTGTTGTAGCGTCGGCATAGGCCATGCGGTTGACTACCGGCTCAGGCCACGAGGTCATTGCCACGGGGAAAGAGAGCAGCAGGAACACGCGGCCCACAAGTGCGGGGTTGAAAATGTTGCATCCCAGACCTCCGAAAGAGAGTTTGCCGATGCCGATGGCTACGACACATCCGATGAGGATGATCCAGATCGGAAGATTGGAGGGAACGTTAAGGGCGAGCAACAGACCGGTCAGCACGGCCGAGAGATTCCTGATGTCGGGGCGACGGCCCATGACATAACGGGTGATGAGATATTCGGCGGCGACACATCCGATGATTGAGGTGCAGATGACGATGGCTGCGCCAAGTCCGAAATAGTAAAGCGCCACGAGAACGGCGGGGATAAGGGCTATGATTACGTGCCCCATAAGTCCGCTCACGGTCTCTTTGGTGTGGGCGTGCGGAGACGGTGAAATGGTTAACAGATTGTCCATTTTTGGAATATTGAAACGCTGTATGGTATAGATTGATACTGCAAAGGTAAGAAATATTATTGATAATCGTAAATCAATTATTAAGATTTTTTATAAAATCTCGTTTCCGAAACCCTTAGAGGCTCAGAATTCAGTGACGGTCACAGTCGATCCGGCGGGGATTGTGACCGTCTTGCGTCCGAGTGGCGATGTGAGTGTGGTTGTGATTTTTCGGTCAGACGGGATTTCGGTGGAGTGGATAGTGACTTCCGTCGGTCTGGAATTCTTCCATTTGATGTCGACAATGTGGCCGCCTCGTGCTCTCAGACCTTTCACTTCCCCTTCCTCCCATTCGGCCGGGAGGGCAGGCAGGACGATGACCTCTCCCTCGGGAGTAGACTGCAGAAGCAACTCGGCCACTCCGGCGGTGCCTCCGAAGTTTCCGTCGATCTGGAAGGGTGAATGGGCATCGAGCAGATTGGGATATGTCCCGCCTCCGCGTCGTGCATCCGGACCGTCATACTTGTCAGGAGATACATATCGCAGCAGACGTCGGAACATCTGGTAGGCTCCGGGTGCGTCGTGAAGACGTGCCAGAAGATTGACTCTCCATCCGGTCGACCATCCGGTAGTGTTGTCACCCTTGATTTTGAGTGATTTTGCTGCGGCTGCCGCAAGGTCGGGTGTGCGCTCGACAGAGATATGGTGTCCGGGGTATAGCCCGTAGAGGTGTGACTGGTGACGGTGTTTGGGATCTTTATCCTCGAAATCGTGATACCACTCCTGAAGATTACCTTTCGCACCGATCTGATACGGACGCAGGCGTGACAAGGCATCGGTGATCTCTATACGCAGAGCCGGATCGATGCGCAGCGTGTCGGCTGCGGCGCGGGTGTCGATCAGACATTCCCGGATTATGGCGAGATCGGCTGTCGAGCCATAGAGCGTGGCTGCTTCCTTACCATCCGGTGTGATGAATGTATTTTCGGGCGATGTGGAGGGTGAGGTGATCAGTTCGCCGTTCTTTTCCACGAGCCAGTCAAGGCAGAATTCCGCCGCTCCCCGAAGGACGGGGAAATATTGCCTCAGCCAAGACTTGTCGCGGTTGAAGAGATAATGCTCCCAGATGTGTGTGGCTACCCAGGCGGCTCCCATGTTCCAGTTCGCCCATTTGGGTGAACCGGCCTGCAACCCGACGGGACACGTCATTGCCCATATGTCGGAATTATGGCCCATGGCCCATCCACGCTTAGTCCCGTAGAATTCGCGTGCGGTTGCGGCTCCCGTTTTCGATGCGTTTTCTATCCACGGGATGAGGGCTATCTCCTGAAGTTCCCCGAGGCCTGTCACTTCGGCGGGCCAATAGTTCTCCTCGAGATTTATATTGGTGGTGTAATTGGAATTCCAGGGTGGAGTGAGCGACTCACACCAGAGGCCCTGAAGATTGGCCGGCACACCCTGTGTGCGCGAGGACGCGATGAGCAGATAGCGGCCCAACTGGAAATAGAGTTCCTCGAGATCAGGATTCTTTTCGTTCAGATCTGTGTAACGGCGCAACTGCACATCGGTCGGAAGGGCCTTGATCGAGTCGGGGGTCTGACCGAGATCCAGAGTGACACGGTCGAAGAAATGACGGAAATCTGCCTCGTGGCGCTCGAAGAGAGTACGGGGATGTTCGCCTGACACCCTTTCTATGCGCGAACGGCAGATCTGCTCGTACGGGCGCCCTTCGGTGGCAGGATTACGGTTGAAACCGTTGAACGAGGTGGCGTTGGCTATGAGTACCACGATATTGCGGCAACGCTTCAACACCAGTGTCCCGTCAGGTTTGCTTTCCACCTTTCCGCTTTCGGGAATAACTTTCAGAATGGTGCAGAAACGGGTTCCACGGTCGGGATCATAGAGTTGCTTTGTCCCGCCGGGAGCGTAGGAGGGCCGGGTGGCGTAGGCCACATATCCCTTGACAGTCAGTTCGTTCTTTTCGGCAACGATATTATAATGCTGCTCGGAGTTGAAACTGATCACGGCATTTACCGGCTTGTCGGAAGTGATGAAGCCTACTATCACCGAGTCGGGGGCCGATGCGAAAAATGCGGATGTGCGTTCGGCCGACGGAAGGTTGAGGTGATGGGTGGCGACTGCAGAAGCGATCGAAAGAGATCGTTCGTAATATTTCCCTGTAGTGGAGTCAACCGGATCGGTATAGGCGATTGTAAATGATCCGATCGGCTGATACATCTCCGAGAAATGACCTTGCAGCGCTCGGTTGAGACTGTCGGCCTTGACGTAGTTCTCTTCATTGAGCGCCTGACGGATGTCGGGCAGGTGCTTGCAGGCTCCCGGTCGGCAAACCGCGGTGTCAGGCTCGCCGGTCCATAGAGTGATGTCGTTGAGTGCCAGCCGGTCGGACGAATAGTCACCATAGATTGAGGCACCTATACGACCGTTTCCGATCGGGAGCGTTTCTTCGAAAAAGCGGGCCGGCCGGTCAAACCATATTTTCATGGGATTTTCGGAGGCGTATGCCGAAAAGACTCCGACCAAACCGAGAATCAGACTGAGGAGATGTTTCATGATAATGTGATGAATGGATGGGGGAGGGGGAAGGCCGCAGTCTGCCGGTCAGACGTTGAAGAGGAAATGCATGATGTCGCCGTCGACCACAGTGTAGTTCTTTCCTTCGATGGCCATTTTTCCTGCCTCGCGGACGGCACTTTCTGAACCGAGCGCCACGTAGTCGTCATATTTGATGACTTCAGCGCGGATGAAGCCTTTCTCGAAGTCGGTGTGGATCACTCCGGCACATTGGGGTGCCTTCCATCCGCGGGTGAATGTCCAAGCCCTGACTTCGTCGGGACCCGCTGTGAAGAATGTCTGGAGATTGAGCAGAGCGTAGGCGGCGCGTATCAGACGGGCCACGCCTGACTCTTCGAGGCCGATCTCGGCAAGAAACTCCTGACGTTCCTCGTAGGTGTCGAGTTCGGCAATCTCGCTTTCAGTCTGTGCGGCCACGATGAGCAACTGCGCGTTCTCGTCCTTGATGGCTTCGCGGACCGCCTCGACATACTTGTTGCCATTGACCGCCGATGCATCGTCGACGTTGCAGACGTAGAGCACCGGCTTGGCGGTGAGCAGGAAGAGTTCGCGGGCGAATTTCTGCTCGTCTGCGGTTTCGAGTTCGACGGTGCGTGCCGGCTTGCCCTGAACGAGTGCATCATAGAATTTTTTGAGCACCTCATACTGCATTTTAGCCACTTTGTCACCACCGGTCTGTGCCTGTTTCTGAGTCTTGGCCATACGGCTCTCGACTGTCTCGAGATCCTTGAGTTGGAGTTCGTAATCGATGATCTCCTTGTCGCGGACAGGATCGACTGTATTATGGACATGTGTGACATTGTCATCGTCGAAGCAGCGGAGCACATGAAGAATGGCATCGGTCTCGCGGATATTTGCGAGGAATTTGTTGCCGAGACCTTCACCTTTGCTCGCGCCCTGCACAAGTCCTGCAATGTCGACTATCTCTACAGTCGCAGGAACGATCGAACGGGGATTGCACATCTCGACGAGTTTATTGAGACGCGCATCGGGAACGGTGATTACACCTACGTTGGGCTCGATGGTGCAGAACGGGAAGTTGGCTGACTGTGCTTTGGCGTTTGAAAGGCAATTGAAGAGGGTCGATTTACCCACGTTGGGCAGACCGACTATACCACATTGGAGTGCCATGTAGATTCAGATGTAAATGAGTTCTTGGTTGAAATTTATGCAAAGTTAAGCATTTTTTTCGAGAATACTCAACGATGTGTGGATTAACACGGCAAAAAGGCGGCTGAGCGTGCAGGTATCTCCGTTCCGGAATTCTTCCGGAAGACTCACTTGCGGAATTTCAACCCCTGTGGGGATCCTCGACCCGGGTAGCACGGCTATTATGTCGGGAGGAGTGCGTCGGTCCGTAAGATCGGCGATTGCCCGGGCGGTGTCGACCGACGGCGAAAGAGGGTAGTAGCGGCATCCGGTCGATTGCGCGAAGCGGGTGGCCCCGGCTGTCGACCGGCCTGTGACGGAGACTCTCACTCCGAGGGAGCGGAGCAGACGTGCCAGACTCATACCGAGGTCTGAATCGGTGGCGTCGGGGATAAAAACATGAATGTCGGGGAACTTGAATGTCAGACACTGCGGAACCCATGGAGCAGAGGTGCTTCGGCGCGGTCTCGCGGGTTGCTGCACGCGCGAGCGATGCTCTTCCATTTTCTTCTCAAGATAATTGTCGGCCATGTTTCAAATTTTAGCCAAAATTACTAATTTTGCGAGCCAAAATCAACTTCAGAAAATGAAATTTTCACAGTTACGTGACCGCCTAAAGCCATGGATGCTCCCGATCGCCATGGCGGGAGGCATACTCTTTCATGATTTCATAGATGCTATCGCGTGGGTGGCGCCCTATCTCATTTTCGTGATGCTCCTCATAACATTCTGCAAGGTAAAGCCTTCGGAGTTCAGGGTGACGAGTCTCAGCGGCGGGTTGCTTGCCGTGCAGGTGTTGGGTTCGCTCGCCGTCTATTTCGCTCTTCTGCCGTTCAGCCGTGATCTTGCCCAGGGGACATTCATCTGTGTGTTCTGCCCTACCGCTACGGCAGCTCCTGTCATCACCGGAATGCTTGGCGGCTCCATCCCGCGTCTTGCGACCTTTTCCATTATATCCAATGTGACCGTAGCGATCCTTGCTCCCGTCTTCTTTACATTTATGGGAGGTGAAGTGCAGATCGGGTTCGGTGAATCGGTTATGCTTATTGCCACGAGGGTCGTTCCCCTAATTATTCTGCCTCTGATAGTGGCCTTTGCGCTTCTGAGGATCGCACCGAAAGTACATGCTCAGATAGCGTCGCGTCAGAGTTGGTCGTTCTACATCTGGGCCGTGTCGCTTTTCATCACGGTCGGCCGTGCCGTCAGTTTCGTCATGTCGGAACCGACCGACCGTGTGCCCGATATGCTCTGGCTTGCCTTTATGTCGGGAGTCGTGTGCTGTCTGCAGTTCTATATCGGCCGACGCATCGGCCGACGCGCAGGCGACAAGATAGCGGGTGCGCAAGGGCTTGGGCAGAAGAACACCGTGCTTGCGATATGGATGGCTCTGACCTATCTCAATCCGATCTCTTCGGTAGGTCCGGCTGCCTATGTCGCATGGCAGAACACGATAAATTCACTCCAACTTTATTATAAAGCAAAAAAGTAGCCCGGATGGTGAACCAACATTGTCGCGGGAATGTTAAAAAGATAACAAAATTTTAGTTAAATTCTCCTATGTCGACTCCGTCAGCCATCTTCGAACTCATCCGTGCATTGCCATTGTTCAACGGCATCAGTTATTCCGATCTCCAGTCGTTGGTCGGTGAAATCCCGTTTGAATTCGAAAAATTCGCTCCGGGCGAAGTCATAATGGAGGCTCGCGAGTCAAACACCACCCTGCGTTTCATCCTTTCGGGAAGAGTGCGTTCGATAATCCGCAACGCCAGCGACCGCATGCGTCTCAGTTATATTCTCGAAGGTCCCTCGGTGATAGCTCCCGACTTCGTCTTCGGCCGCAATACCAGAGTGCCGATGGAGGCGGTGGCTGACACGGCGGTGTCGATCGTGAAGTTGTCGAAGACCGATCTTGTGCGACTGCTGCAGAAGAGCGACATTTTTCTCTTCAATTATCTCAACATCGTGTCGGCTTATGCCCAGAAAGGCATTGACGGCGTGATCTCCCTCACGGGAGGCCAACTCGAAGAGCGCATAGCGTTCTGGCTGATCACGCTGACACCGATCGATGCGCGTGAGATCCTGCTTCAGTCGAAGCACCGCGATCTCTACACCCTCTTCGGAGTGCAGCGCTCGTCATTCATTTCGACACTCGACAGCCTCAAAGCCCAGGGACTCATTGACTATGACGGACGTGGCATAAGCGTGACCGACCGCAAAGGACTCCGCGACCTTCTGCTTACCGCCGATTGGTCGACCCGCGAAGAGGATTCCCTGTCCGTTATTCCTACCGACGCAATATAACATCCGTTCATAAAAAGTGGCGCGCACCGGCTCATCTGAAGATGAATCGGTGCGCGTCCCTATTCCGGATGGATTTCCCGACGCTTTTTATTTTGCGGGCTCCACCTTGTTATATTTGGCATTGAGACCCTTGACGATTTCGTCGGTGATGTCGAGAGCGGGGTTGAAGTAGATACCGGCAGCCTTGAAGAGGATGGCGTCATAGCCCTTCTCGGCGTTGTAGGCCTTCACGAAGTTTTCGATGGTATCGTTAAGCGCCTGCTGCTGCTGGGCGAGATCGATCTGGGCGTTGCGGGCCATCGTAGCGAGTGTCGACTCGGCATCCTGCTGCATCTTCTGGAGTTTCTGCTGATCGGCGGCAAAGGAGGCTTCCGACAGATAGCCGTTGTTTTTATATTTGTTCTCCATCGTCTGGGCAAACTTCTGTATTTCATTTGCCTTGGCCTGCTGGGCGCTCTGCAGACGCGAGTCGGTGCGCACCACGACTTCCTGATAATCCTTGGCGTAGGCATACTGGCTAAGCAAGGTATCCATGTCGATATAACGGATGTTGAGTGAGGTGGCAGCGCCGGCGGCAGCGCCGGTGCTGTCGGCTGCGGCAGAGGGGCCGGCGGCCACAGTGTCTGAGCCGGAGCAAGCGGGGAGTGCGAACAGGGCGGCTGCGAGGAGCAGCGCTGAGGCTGACATTGCTGTTTTTTTCATCAGTTGAATGATAGTGATTATATTTTTGTAGTTGTTTGTGTTGTCGGTGGCAATCGAGGCCGGAGATTGTCTTATATATTAAGGTATAGGCTCAGCATCGGTCGTGGTGACACCCGATGCCTCTTCGACGCAGTTCGGGGTTGTCGTGCACATGACCCGATGGGAAACGTCCGCCTTTGACGCAAAACACTTTCACCCCGAGCAGTCCGACGGCCACTGCAATGAAGAGCACTGAGAGTAGTATCGTGAGGAGCATTTCCGAGGGGTTTAGGCGTTTTCCACTGCAAAAGTAACAAAAATGGGGAAACTTTTACGTCTATATCAATTTATTTTTGTAATTTAGGGGTGCGAAAGTGTCAGTTTTAACACTTGTTGAAGTTTCGTATTAAATATCTCTAAAAAATC
>CAMWGM010000023.1 GCA_947173755.1 uncultured Muribaculaceae bacterium | reverse complement strand
CTTAGAAGGTTCGATTTCGGTTAAGTCACCTTCCTCCGGATCGCCTGGAGTCTCCTGTTCGGGCTCGGCAGGTTCGACTTCCAATGGAGCAAGTTCGGTGATTGAGTCGACTTCGAATGTCGTCAGCCGCTTCCCTTTGGCCCTGACACTCTTGACAGCGACAAATTCGGAGGCGACGATTTCGAGAGGAGGCCGGGGTGCATCGGCACCTCCGAATTTAATTTCGAAACGGGCGCCGGGAGCGTCGGTCAGCACGATCAGGGCCGACTTTTCATTATCCCCCAGATATCGCACTGGTTTCGATGTCGGCTCGAAATTGAACCGTTTCAGATAAGGGAAATTTTTCTGATCGGCATCCTCGAGAATGGCGGTCCACACCTTGTCACGGTCGAATTTCTCGATGCGGAGTATGTTTTCGGGATAGTGGTTGGATGTCTCGAATGTCGAAGTGTAGTAGTCGCCCGCAGTGGATATGACAAGCACGAGATCGCCGCTGTTGAAGTCGCCCAGATAGGTGCCTCGGCCGTCATAGTTGAGACGGTTGACATCCGGATCAAACCAAACGTCGCGTCCTCCGAGCGTAGAGCCACCTTTTTCCTTGAGAGAGAAACGGTGCACCTCGTTTCGGGTCACGATATTGCCGACTGCTCCGCGGCCCTTGATGGCGAGATTGGAGAAATCGACGTCGATCTGGAGTGTCTTGAGACGCAATTTCGGCTTCAGGGTCACTTTCACAACCTCGGCCTCTCCGTTGGAGTTGGCTGAGAACCAGCATACTTTACTCCCCGGCTTTCCCTGCGTGAGATCATACTCCTTGTCGCGTGTAATTCCGGTGACGGGGAAGCGTTTCATGTAGTAGGTGCCACCTTTTCCGTCCTGATAGATGACGTTGTAGACGGTGCGGCGGTCGTTGCGCTTGAAGACATCGACATGTATGACACCTTTACCGATGAAGAGTTTGTCGGCCACGCGGACCACTTTATATTTACCGTCCTTGTAGAAGACGATTATGTCGTCCATGCTCGAGCATGAACAGAGCAGTTCATCTTTCTTCAGCGACGTTCCGATGAATCCCTCCTCGCGGTTGATGTAGAGTTTTTCGTTGGCTTCGGCTACATTGGCGGCCTCGATCTGGTCGAAATTTCGGATCTGCGTCATGCGCGGATAGTGGGCTCCGTATTTCTTTTTTAACCCTTCAAACCATGAGATGGTATATTCTGTGAGGTGGGCCAGATGGTCGATAAGTTCGGCGATGCGTTCGTTGTATGCGGCGATCTGCTCGTCGCATTTCAGGGCGTTGAACTTCAGGATGCGTCCCATCTTGATTTCGAAGAGACGGGCGATATCGTCATCGGTCACAGGGCGGATGAAAGTCTTTACATACTTCTCCAGACGCCCCCTTATATGGTCGATCGCTGCCTGACGGTGCTCGCTCTCCTCATATCCTTTGTCCTTGTAGATGCGTTTCTCGATGAAGATTCGCTCGAGAGTAGCGAAATGGAGTTGCTCGCGCACTTCTCCCAACTGGATCTCGAGTTCGCGCCGCAGGATTTCGCGGGTACCGTCGACATTGTGACGCAACACGTCGCTGACCCCGAGGAAGTGTGGTTTGTTGTCGGAGATCACGCAGCAGTTGGGCGATACCGACACTTCGCAGTCGGTAAAGGCATAGAGAGCGTCGATGGTGCGGTCGGACGAGGTTCCCGGCAGAAGGTGCACCACGATGTTTGCAGTGTCAGCCGTATAATCCTCGACTTTTCTGATCTTGATCTTGCCCGATTCGAAAGCCTTGACGATCGACTCGCGGATGGTCTCTGTCGTCTTTCCGTAAGGGATTTCAGTAATGGCCAGCGTCTTGTTGTCGATCTTCTCGATCTTGGCGCGAATTTTCACCTTACCCCCGCGTTCGCCGTCGTTGTAGCGCGACACATCGATGGCTCCTCCTGTGAAGAAATCGGGATAGAGCGTGAACGGTTCACCTTTGAGATGGGCGATTGCTGCATCGACGATCTCGTTGAAGTTGTGGGGAAGAATTTTCGACGACAATCCCACGGCGATACCCTCGACACCCTGTGACAGAAGCAGCGGGAAACGCATCGGCAGGGTAACAGGCTCCTTCTTGCGGCCGTCATAACTGAGGGTCCATTCAGTCACCTTCGGATCGAATGCCACATCAAGAGCGAAGGGGGAAAGACGCGCCTCAATGTAACGTCCGGCTGCCGCACCTGCACCGGTCAGCGTGTTGCCCCAGTTTCCCTGGGTCTCCACCATCAGTTCCTTCTGACCCATCTGCACCAGAGCCTCATAGATTGATGCATCGCCGTGAGGATGAAACTGCATAGTGTTGCCGACGATATTGGCGACTTTGTTGAAACGCCCGTCGTTGAGCAGTTTCATCGAGTGGAGTATGCGTCGCTGCACAGGTTTCAGTCCGTCGTCGATGTGGGGGACGGCACGCTCGAGAATTACGTAACTGGCATAGTCGAGAAACCAGCTCTGATACATGCCCCTGAGTTGATGGCGGACCGTCTCATCGGAAGTGTCGACGATAATCCTGGGATCATATTTCACAGGTTTCGATGCGTCGTCGCCATCGAAGACAGGCTCTTCGTTGTCAAACTCTTCATCTTCTAATTCGTCGTCACGTCGGCTCATGGCTTATTTCTGTGGTTGGTGGTGAATGGTAAAAAAATCGTCACCACAAAGTTAATTAAATTCTTTTAAAAACGCAAACAGGGTTGCCGCAGGAGCCGAAAAGTTGTATCTTTGCAGTTGGAAATAAAAATTCCGCACCATTCTTATCAAGACTCTTTATGGAATATCATGAACTAGGCAAAACCGGCATGAAGGTGTCGGCATTGAGTTTCGGCGCATCGTCGCTCGGAGCGGTTTTTCACGACATCAACGAACCCCGCGCCATCGAGGCGGTCCATGTGGCTGTCGACGGGGGTATGAACTTCATCGACGTCTCCCCTTACTATGGTCATTATAAGGCGGAGACAGTTCTCGGAAAGGCCCTGCGCGAAATTCCCCGCGATAAATATTTTCTCTCTACCAAAGTAGGCCGCTACGGCAAGGACGGTGTCAACACATGGGACTACTCGGCCCGTCGTGCCGCCGAAAGTGTCAATGAGAGCATGGAAAGACTGGGGATCGACTTCATCGATCTTATCAATGTTCACGACATCGAGTTCGCCGATCTCAACCAGGTGGCGCAGGAGACTCTGCCGGCTCTTGTAGAACTCAAGGAGAAGGGTCTCGTCGGCCATGTCGGTATTACTGATCTTCAGCCCGAAAACCTCAAGTGGGTGGTTGAGCATACTCCCGCCGGAATGGTCGAGACCATCATGAATTTCTGCCATTATACCCTCAACGACACCCTGCTGCTCGACTATCTCGACTTCTTCGAGGAGCGCGGAATCGGTGTGATCAGTGCTTCGCCTCTTTCGATGGGTCTGCTCTCGCAGCGTGGAGTCCCCGCATGGCACCCCGCACCCAAAGGTCTTGTGGAAGCATGCAAAAAGGCTGCCGAATACTGTGCCGAGCAGGGTTATCCGATCGAGAAACTCGCCGTGCAGTTCGCCATCAGCAATCCCCGTATCGCAACTACTCTCTTCTCGTCGGCCAATCCCGACAATGTGCGCCGCAATCTCCAGTATGCCGAGGAGCCGATCGACATGGCTCTCGTCGAAAAAGTGCGCGAGATCATCGGCGAAAACATGGGTGCCCGCTGGAAAAACTCATAATCAGGAAAATGGAACATTTTATCATAGATGCCCACTCCCACCTGTGGCTGCGTCAGGACACGGTGGTCAACGGCAAGCGCATCAGCCCCCTTCCCAACGGCAGGGCCGATTTCATGGGCGAGGAGCGACAGATGTTGCCTCCTTTCATGATCGACGGACGCAACAGTGTTGAAGTTTTCCTCTCCAACATGGACTATGCCCAGGTTGCAGGGGCTGTTGTGGTGCAGGAGTTCATCGACGGGGAGCAGAACGAATATCTCGCCGAAGTCGCCCGCAGGTTCCCCGACCGTTTCTTCGTCAACGGCATGACCGATTTCCGTAAGCCCGGATTTCTGCCTGCCGCGATCCGTCTGATGGACGAGGGTTTCCGCGGACTCGCTATCCCGGCACATCGTCTCCCTCTCGAGGGTAATGACCGCGTATGGCTAAACTCCGACGAGATGATGACCCTTTTCAAGGAAATGGAGCGCCGCGGAGTGATACTCTCCATCACGCTGGCCGATGGCGATCTGCAGGTGGCAGAGATGAGAGAGGTCATCGAGGAATGTCCTGAACTGAAGGTGGCCATCGGCCATTTCGGGATGGTCACCGTCGACGGCTGGCTCGAACAGATCCGTCTGGCACGTGCCAAAAATGTCATGGTCGAATCAGGTGGCATCACATGGCTATTCAACTCCGAGTTCTATCCCTTCCCTTCGGCCATCGACGCTATCCGTCAGGCTGCCGACGAGGTGGGCTTCGACAAACTCATGTGGGGTTCCGATTATCCCCGCACCATCACGGCCATCACCTACCGCATGTCCTATGACTTCGTCCTGAAGTCTGACCGGCTCACCGAGGAGGAAAAGCACATGTTCCTCGGCGACAACGCCGTGAAATTCTACGGATTCAAGAATCTGCCTGTTCTTCCTTATGTGAAGAACATGTCGGAATAATCACCAGCAGTTACTAACCTATCACATTACAATAGAACAGATTGAAATGAAATCAGTTAAGATTGCAGCCCCGGGCCAGGTGGTGGTCGTGGAGCAGGAAGTGCCCGCCATCGCGCCCGACGAGGTGCTTGTCAAGATACATTATGTGGGCTTCTGCGGTTCAGATCTCAACACATTCCGCGGAAAGAATCCTATGGCTATCGATCAGGTAATTCCGGGTCATGAGATCGGCGGTACGGTAGCCGAGATCGGTGCCGACGTTCCCGCAGGTCTTTTCGAGAAGGGTATGACAGTCACTGTCAATCCTTATACAGCCTGCGGCAAATGCTCGTCATGCCGTCGCGGTCGTCCGAACGCATGCCGCCACAATGAAACCCTCGGTGTGCAGCGCAACGGTGCCATGAGCGACTATATCGCAGTGCCCTGGACCAAGATTATACCCGCACAGGGTCTAACCCCCCGCGAGTGTGCTCTCGTCGAGCCTATGAGCGTAGGTTTCCACGCTGTTGACCGCGGTCAGGTGACCGATATCGACACCGTCGCCGTGATCGGTTGCGGTATGATCGGTCTCGGTGCCATCGTCCGTGCTTCGCTCCGCGGAGCCACAGTCATCGCCATCGACCTTGACGATGAGAAACTTGCCCTCGCCCGCAAACTCGGGGCTACCTATTCGATCAACTCGGCTACCACCAACCTCGCCGACGAACTCTCGCGTCTCACCGACGGCAATGGCCCCGATGTGGTCATCGAGGCTGTAGGTTCTCCCTTCACCTATGTCGCCGCTGTCGACAACGTCGCATTCTGCGGCCGTGTGGTCTGCATCGGTTACGCCAAGGATGATGTGTCGTTCCACACCAAACTCTTTGTGCAGAAAGAACTCGATATCCGTGGCTCGCGCAACGCGATGCCCAACGACTTCGCCGCCGTTATCCGCTACTTCCTCGCAGGAGGCCGCGACAACGTCGAAGAACTCATCTCTGCCACCGTCGCTCCCGAAGAGGCCGGCGAGGCTCTGGAAAAGTGGAGCGCCAATCCCGGTAAAGTGTTCCGTATTCTCGTTCAGTTTGCCTGAGGAGCGGATTTATAATATTCTATAAAACAAGGGTCGCGGTTTCGGTCGCGGCCCTTGTTTTTTGACGTAGATTTGTTGCTGAAACATCCTTTTCTAATATCGGGAGACATGGCAAAGGATCATTATCGCACCTTTTTGGGAAACTGCTGTGGTAATTTTGCAGAAAAATCACCAAGTTATGAAAAGCATGATCTCCAAAAAACCTATGATTATCTCAGCGGCTGCCGCGGCGCGCCTGTTTCTCAAGATCGCTGCACTGGAATTACGACCCGAGTTCAAACTGGATATCCTCACTACGGTTTCAGCCATAATAGAAGGGCGTCTCGACATCTCGGCGGCCGATTATTTCTATCTGCCGCAGGAGAAGGAGATCGGCAGGGAACTTGCCAAGGCGATAGTGCGTTCGGCCAGGGCGCGTGCCGCAGCCGCCCGACGCCGTGCAAGGATTGCCGATGCAGAAACCACGGCCTCCGTCGCGACGACGGAAACCGTGGTGGTAGAATCAGACTCTGGGGAGAAAATCAGTGACGATGGTTACAACGTGGTGGCTTCTGCGACTGACAGTTTTGACGAGCTTTCCTGCAGACCTTCGGAAATCGCTGATTTGTCGGCATCTGCTCCAGATCAATCAGGGAAAAAGCGGAGAAAACGCCGTCGTCGCCACAAAAGATCGTGACTATTATTTATCGGTAGCGCGACGGATGCCGTAGGTGATGATCACCAGGAAGCAGATCAGCGGCAGGATGAACGAGAGGTTGACTGCAGGGAAACCTCCGATGGTGCCGCAGTCGATGATGCGAGCCTGAAGAGGGGGAAGAACCGAACCTCCCAGAATTGCCATGATCAGTCCTGCCGCTCCAAACTTTGCGTCGTCACCCAGACCGTTGAGGGCGATACCGTAGATGGTCGGGAACATGAGTGACATGCAGGCCGAGACACCGACGAGACAGTAGATGCCCATGCGGTCCTGGAACAGGATCACACCGACCGTGAGGATGGTGGCGGCGGTGGCGAGCACTGCGAGCAGACGGCCTGCGTTGATGTAGCGCAGCAGATAGGTGCAGATGAAACGGCTTCCGCAGAAAATAGCCATCGCGATGATGTTGTAGCGCTGCGAGAGCACTTCGGCACTCTTTTCATCGAGTCCCTCGAGCATGAATACACGTGTGCCATACTGGATGATGAATGTCCAGCACATAATCTGGGCGCCTACATAGAAGAACTGGGCGATGACACCCTCGCGGTAACGGCTGAGGGAGAAAATGCGCTTCAGGGTCGAGAAGAAGTTGATCGAATGTGACTGATCGCCGTTCTTGGGCATGCGTGTGACGGCGATCACAACAAACATCATCAGCACAACTAGACCGATAAATATATAAGGTGTGATGAGCGTCAGCAGGTCGGCGTCGCGAATCACTTCAAACTCGGCGTCAGAGAGTTGGGCACGTGCCTCGGTTTCCATAGGATTGAGACGTGCCTGGATGAAAGTCATCGCGACCCACATTCCCATAAGTGAACCGACAGGGTTGAACGACTGCGCCATATTGAGGCGGCGTGTGGCCGTCTCGTCCGATCCCATCGAGAGGATGTAGGGATTACAACTTGTCTCGAGGAATGACAGACCGCATGTCAGGATAAAATATGCGAAGAGGAAAGGATAGTAACTGCCGGTCAGCATGGCCGGATAGAAGAGGAACGCACCGCAGGCATAGAGACCGAGTCCAAGCAGGACACCTGCCTTATATGAGAACCGGCGGATGAAGATAGCGGCGGGGAAAGCCATGGCGAAGTAGCCGCCGTAGAACGCGACCTGAACGAGTGTGCCGTCGGTGACACTCATTCGGAAAATCTTTGAAAAGGCTTTCACCATCGGGTTGGTGATATCGTTGGCGAAGCCCCAGAGCGCGAAGCAACTGGTGATGAGGATGAACGGGACCAGATAGTTGATACCGTTGGCTTTGAGCAGACTCTGCGAGTCGGAAGATTTCATTGAGAAAGGTGCTGAATAGAAGATTAAGGTAAGACGGAGGAAATGGACGGGTGGGGATGAGCGGTCAGTCGTCGTAGAGATGGAACACCCTTTCCATAGGCTGCCATTTTTCGGCCGACGACGCACCCGGCTCAGCCTGTTGGAAAATCGACATATAGTCTTCCCATTCCTGCTGCCGGGGGAGTGTGGCCAGACGTGTCATGGCCTCGTCGAGATCGAGATCGGCGGGTGCTTCGAGTATCATCATCAGGCGGGTGCCTCGCAGATAGATGTCCATCTCGAGAATGCCTACCTCCTTGATGCCTGCAAGGATCTCGGGCCAGAAATTCTCCTGAGCGTGACGCTTGCGGTATTCTTTTATGAGTTCGGGATCATCCTTGAGGTCGAGCGTGCGGCAGTAGCGGCGCACTTCCACGTCGTAGGGGCGCATCAGATAGCCCTGTTCTTTCTTTTCCATCGGTTCGGGAGCGGGATAAAAATATCGGGGTGTGCCGGGGCACACCCCGATGAAAGTCAGTTAATCAGGTCGGTATATTATTTGTAGATGGGGCCGTAGGCTGCGCATGCGCGGTAGTCGGCTCCTTCCTTGTCCATGCCGAATGCGTTCCACGAAGCGGGACGGAAGATCTTGTCGTCCTCGACATTGTGCATGCAGACGGGGATGCGGAGGATCGATGCGAGAGTGATCAGGTCCTGACCGATGTGGCCGTAGGAGATTGCACCGTGGTTTGCACCCCAGTTGTTCATCACCGAGTAGACATCCTTGAAGGCGTCGCGGTCGGGGCAGAGACGGGGAACGAACCATGTGGTGGGCCAGGTGGGGTCGGTGCGCATGTCGAGCATCTTGTTGATCTCGGGATCAACGTCGGCAGTCCAGCCCTCGGCGATCTGAAGAACCGGGCCGAGACCCTTCACGAGGTTCAGACGCGACATCGTGACAGGCATTCCGCCCTTTGTGAGGAAGTTCGAAGAGAAACCGCCACCGCGGAAGTAATCGCGGTCAGCAGGATACCAGGTGGTGGCTTCGAGACACTTCTCGACATCCTCCTGGGTCATTTCCCAGTGGGGTTTCATGGTGGGGGCACCCTTTTCATCGACCGACTGACCTGTACCGTCGAGCGTAGTGGCGCCTGAGTTGATGAGGTGGATCATACCGTTGGCTGCGAGGCCGGTGAGTTCCTTGCCGGTCACGCGATAGACAGCCTCGGGGCTCCAGTAGGTGCGCACATCGCTGAAGAACTGGGCACGGTTGGTGAGCAGGTGGCCGAAGAGCATTGCCACACCGTTGCATGAGTCATTCTCGGTTGCGAAGGTGAATGCCTCACGGATGCCGTTCCAGTCGAACGAAGTGTTTAGTAGGGCTTCGGTATAGTCGCCGTTGGGATAGAAGTCTGTCCACTGGCGCTGACCCTGGAAACCGCCGGCGATGGCGTTGTGGCCAAGGGCTTCTTCCTTGTAGCCCATCTCGAGGAGTTTGGGATTGCCCATCAGAAGGTCGCGGACGATGAGAGTCATCTTCACGACGAATTCCCAATCCTTTTCGAGTTCCTCGCGGGTCTTTTTCTTTTCCTCCCTGTTCTTGAAGTCTTTGCCTTCGCGGGGTTTGCAGTATTTCTCGGTCCAGGCCATAGCTTTCTTGTATTCCTCCTGGTCGTAGATGCCGAGGGTCATGCGGCGCATGATTTCAGTAGCGTCGACCGATTCGGTGCGCATGCCGAGATATTCCTGGAAGAAGTCGGGATTGACAATCGAGCCGGCGATACCCATCGAAACGGAACCGATCGAGAGATATGACTTGCCGCGCATTACGGCTACAGCGACGGCTGCGCGTGCGAAGCGGAGAATTTTCTCGGCTACATCAGCGGGGATGGTGTTGTCTTCGAGATCCTGGACATTGTGGCCGTAGATGCCGAATGCGGGGAGACCTTTCTGAGCGTGTGCTGCCAGAACGGCTGCGAGATATACTGCGCCGGGACGTTCGGTGCCGTTGAAACCCCAGACAGCCTTGGGCCAGTGGGGATTCATGTCCATGGTCTCTGAACCATAGCACCAGCAGGAGGTGACGCTGATGGTGGCGCCTACACCTTCGCGCTCGAATTTTTCAGCGCAGGCGGCCGATTCGGGCACGCGGCCTATTGTACCGTCGGCAATGACGCACTCGACGGGAGTGCCGTCAGGGTAACGGAGATTTTTCGAGATGAGTTCGGCCACTGCTTTGGCCAGATTCATGGTCTTGTCTTCAAGACTTTCACGGATACCGCCCTGACGTGCGTCGATGATGGGACGGATACCGATTTTGGGATAAGTGCTCATGATACTTTTATGTTAAGATAATTTGATTTCGCCTGTATTGGAACGATAGGGGAGAGGTGTCACAAATTTAATCAAAAAAACTGAGACGTTGGCTATTTCTTTTTGATTATTTTTCGTTTGTAGCATTGCTTGAGGTCGCAGAGTCCGCACGAGTAGGGATACTTCCTGACATCCGGCCCGAGCCCCAGCACACCGCTGACCGATTTGATCGGGCTCATCAGGCTTGATTCCGACAGTGTCACTCCGCAGGGAGGCTGCTCCGGAAACATGGGGAATAGCATCTGCTGCTCGGAGACATGCCATCCGCAGTATCCGGGACTGAAGCGGTTGGTGTGATGCCACCCGGAGGAGCCGAGCAGATTTTCAAGTTCCTTCTCCATGACGTCGGCCGTCTTCTCAGCGATGACGCTCCCGATGGAGTCGGCTATGAAGATCTTCACCATATCTCCTTCCTCCTTCAGCTGATGCTGCAGACGTTCGAACTCGGCTCCTGCTGTGGCTATGAAAAACGCATATCTCTCCGAGCCGCGCAACTGTCTGGCGATTATCTTCCCGATCGAGAAATCGCGTCCCATCACCGAGAGCATGTTGGCATCGGTATCGAGTCTGCCGTCGGTGACAAACAGACAGAGCCTCGGACGGAGGATGCTGAAGATCCGTTCGGTCAAAGCCTCGGTTTCGGCCACGGTCCGGGCATCAGGAGTAGCGTCGCCATAGCCCATCTGCTCGTAGATGTCGCGGGGAGTGATCCCGAGATCGGCGGGAGTGAGTTCCTTTTTGATCATTTACCGTTATATTCCTTGAGGGTCTCAAAGAATGTGTCGATATTTGCGAGGGGAGTATGAGGCGGAGTGTCACAGCCGCTTGAAAGCACGAAATTCCTGTAAGGTTTCATTTTCTCAAGCAGGTCCCTTGTAGCCTCCTTCATCTTTTCGGGAGTTGCTTCCTTGAACACTGACACCGGATCGAGATTGCCCATTGCGAGGGCGGTCGGGGGCACATCGCGAGTCACCTCCTCCATGTCACATTTGTTGCCGAAGTGATATGCTGAGGCACCGGTGGCAACCATGGCACCGGTGCAGTGGCCCGTGTTGCCGCAGTTGTGGAGAACGACGGTGAATGTGTCATCCTGAACGGCGTCGACAATCTTTTTGACATAATCTGACGAGAAGCGGCGACAGTCTTCATCGGACATAAGGCCGGCTGCCGGCTCGGCAAGCACGACACCGTTGACCCCGGTCTCCTTCATCGCTTTGCAATAGCGAAGGATGAATTCGGTGCATTTGGCGAGCAGTGTGTGCGCCGCTTCGGGATTCTGGTAGATCAGGACCATTATCTCCGACATGTCATAGAGACGCCCTGCCAGAGAGAAGGGGCCGATGCAACCACCGAGAACCGGACGATCGGTGATCGAACGCGCAGCCAGAAGATTGGCCTTGAGATATTGAGGCACACGTCCGGCTTTGAGCGACGGGATGGTCAGTCGCTCTATGTCATCAGGCGTGTCGAGCATGTGTCCCATCACCGCCGGCACCTCATTTTCGGGGAATGAGATAGTGGCGCCGAAGGCTTCGGCCTCGACGGTGAGATCCATGATGACTGTGGCTGCCGCCGTGGGGTATTTTTCGGCAAGAGCCACGATTGCCTGATGGTGGACTTCGCCGTCGGTGACGGCTTCGCGCACCGTCTTGCCGATTATTTCGATTCCCGGATGGGTCATGACAGGGATAGCCTTCACATCGTTGCTGTCGATGATTTCTTTCATCCATCGGGTCATATCAATTTTCATGGTCGGATACGAATAAATAGTATTGAACAATGGTTGGGAATTGTCACTGCAAAGATACCCCTTTTTAACCGAATAATAAATAAAAAAATCCCAAATTCATCCATATCTTCCGCTTTTGTCTGACAAAAAGAGAAAATAATCGGCCGGACGCATATATTTCGAAAAAATTTCGCTCGTTTGGGATATATTTTTTATCTTTGCACAATTGTAAACACGGCAAGGCATGATGCCTGCTTTTTTGCCTACATACCATGAGATTGTTATTTCTAATGTCAGCCATGATTCTCTCCGCTGCATCCCAATTATATTCCGCCACTATCCACGTCTCTGCGACACGCGGCGACGACCGTGCGGCCGGAACGGAGGAGGCTCCTCTCGCCACACCTGCCGAGGCTCTCAAACGCGCCCGCGAATGGCGTCGGTTGGGTGCGCCCGAGGCTTCGTCTGATATTCGCATCGAACTCGAGGAAGGGGTCTATCCTCTTTCCTCGCCTCTTTTTGTCAGGCCCGAAGATAGTGGCACTCCCTCATCTGCCACTGTTTTCACTTCAGCCCCCGGCGCCGGTAAGGCCGTACTGAGCGGTGGAGTGGAAGTTAAGGGATGGCGCCGCGGGTCGGACGACGAGCGAATTCCGGACCGTCTCCGCGACAAGATCTGGGTGGCCGATGCTCCGTTGCAGGCAACCCGCATGGTGGAGACACGTCAGCTCTATGCCGATGGCAGGAAGGCCGTGAGGGCTTCCCAACTCGCTCCCGGCAAGATGGAACGGATGATAGACTTCAATACCGCCGACCGCACGATCACGATTCCCGATCCGGGAATCGATCTTTCGAAAGCGGGGCAGTTGGAAATGATGGTCCATCAGCGTTGGGCCATCGCCATCCTGCGCGTCAAGGATATGACTCCCGACGGAAAAGGAAACGTCATTGTAACATTTCATGATCCGGAGAGCCGGCTCGAATTCGATCATCCCTGGCCTCAACCGGTGATCGACGGCGAGAGAGGCAGTTCGTCGTTCGTGCTCGGAAACGCGCTCGAATTTCTCGATACACCCGGCGAATGGTATCAGGATTATCCCTCAGGCAAGATCTATTATTATCCTTTCGAGGAAGGAGATGTCAACAACAGTCGTATCGTTATTCCCGTGCTCGAGACTCTTGTCAGTGTCGACGGAAGCCGCGAGCGTCCGGTCCTGTCTCTTATACACAACAGACGCTGCCGACGAATATCCTTGGGTAGAT
>CAMWGM010000022.1 GCA_947173755.1 uncultured Muribaculaceae bacterium | reverse complement strand
GTATGAGATAGCACACCTGCCGTTCCTTGCGGGGGGAGAAGGGGTAGGTTTCTAAAGACTGTTGAAGAATTTTCGGATATTTTCATCTGTGGGGTGAGGGGAATGTTAAGAAATTTTGTTACTTTTGTGGGAAAATCATCACCATCAGGACGCGGCTTATGTGGCGCCTGACAGGCGACATTTCCTCAGACACATATTATGGACGAATTTTCCTATCTGCATATAGCCCTCCGGGGCGAACTCAAGAACGACACCCGCACTCTCTATGAATACGGCCGCACTGACGACGGTATCGACCCGCAGTGGGACCGCAATATGGTGGAGCCCGGTGCCGCGATGAGCCGTTTCCTCAATGCATCAGATTGTTATGTAATGCAATCGGTGTCGGGGAAGGGCCACTATTTCTCGCTCATCTGTCAGGATAATTCCGCACAGGGACGCGAATACAAGATGATCTGCATCCTCGTCGACAACGGTTGCTCGCTCACCGGACGTCAACTCAATAACGTTTTCATCAATCTGAAGCGCACCCTGATCGACGAAGAGCAACTTGACGACGCGGCCGTCTGTCAGGCTCTGCGTGAAGCCGAGGTGCCCGAGCAGCCTGTCAGACTCAACTCCTGGCGGGTGACTCCTGTGCCCGAGGGGACGAAACTCAGCGAGGCTGCCTATCGCACCTATATCTCCCAGAGTGATCTGGAGACCATTTTCTCTTTCCCGGCTCAGCCCGATTATGTGCCTTACCGGTGTGTGCTTGTTGTCTCGGCCACCACTTCGCTCCGCCCCGGAGTGAAAATGCCCAGGATTACCACCCCTATCCGCCGGCTTTATTCAGTGGTTTGTCCCGACGGAGTCAAGGTGTCGGCCGAACAGGTTTATGACGGCGATACACTCACGATCAAGTATGAACGCGAGGGCTTTACGACACACACCGAGGAGGTGACCGTGGGATCGCCGTCTGCTTTCACGAAGTATGAGGGCTCGAAGGTCCTTGTCCGCACCGCCACCCAGACCGGCATCCGTTTCGTCAGACGTGTCCCCTTGAAAATCGTTTCGGCCAAAGGTCCCGACGTCACCGGCTATACACTCACAGTCAACGGTCATTTTCTCCCGACCGTCGAGCCTGTTATAGAATTTTCAGAGAAAGACCTCACTACCGATCCCGAGGTTGAGATATCGGTATCCTCGACCAATTTCCGCACTCTCAAAGTTAAGAAACCGGTGGAGGAACTCCTCACCACCGATCTTCTTGTCTTCACTCTCGATCCTGTCGAGCAGGGTTTCACGCTCAGGCTCGACTTCGGTGACGGCCGTGTGTTCGAAGAGCAGATTTCCCTCGAACGGAACGATCCCGAATACACACGCCTGCGCTCAGGCTATTTCCACGGTTTCCGCGCTATGCGTCAGGAGAACGACGAGAACACCGAGGTCTATAACATTGATGTCCGTGCAGCCAAGAGCCATGGGGGCGTCGCTTCTCTTCTCGGCAAGAACAAAGCCGCCGCTCAGAAGGCACCGGTCTTCGAGAACGTCAGCGATGATAAAAAAGAGGAAGAACGTCCGACCATCGACACGACCCTTCCGACAGTTGACACCTCGACACCCGATCCTGACATCCGGCCCGAGTATGATGATGATTATGATGACGACGACACCGACTCTTCGTCGGGCAAAAACCGTGGAAAGATAATCCGCTGGGCGGCGATAGCGCTTGGCGTGATAGCCGTCGTCTGTGGCGCCGCGCTCTTCCTGCCCCGTGGTGTCGAGTTTGACGTGACCCCCGCCGAAGGTACTTCAGTGGGAGCATCCGACACGCCTGACGCCGGGGGCGCCCTGACTGCCGTCCCTCTCACGCCTGAGGAGCAAGCCGATGTGGACTATCTCAATTCCAACCCGGTCTGGAAAGTCGATTCCGTAAAGACACCTTCAGCCAAGGCTCTGATGGAGGCGATCGCCGCGGGAGATATCCAGGGTGTGGCCAACAACGACTATTTCACCGTCGCAGGGCGTTGCACCAATGAGAAGGCTAACCGGATGGCCGATTTCGTGTGGCGTGCGCTCGGGTCGGCAAGCGAGAAGGGCAATCGCCGTTCGCTCCGCTCGGCCATCAGGAACGGCGAGATCGATCTCCACAACCTCAACGAGTCACTGGCGAGAGTCCGTCCTGCCGACAACGCCAATTCCGCGCCGCGTCCCAAAAAGTGAAAAATCAAATAACTATCCCAGATATGCTGAAATATAAACGAATTCTTCTCAAACTCAGCGGTGAGTCGCTGATGGGAAAACAGGGCTATGGCATCGACACCGACCGTCTTTCCGACTATGCTTCGCAGATAGCCGAACTTGTCAGCCGCGGCGTCGAGGTGGCCATCGTGATCGGTGGCGGCAACATTTTCCGCGGCGTGTCGGGTGCGGCCAAGGGCTTCAACCGTGTGAAAGGTGACCAGATGGGTATGCTGGCCACTGTCATCAATTCGCTCGCACTCTCATCGGCACTCGAAGCGATCGGCCAGCCTGCGCGCGTGCTCACAGCGATCAACATGTTCCCCATCGGCGAGCACTATTCAAACCGCCGTGCCATCGAGACGGTCGAACGTGGCGAAGTGGCCATCATGGCAGGAGGTACAGGCAATCCCTTTTTCACCACCGACACAGGCTCGGCTCTGCGCGGCATCGAGGTCGAGGCCGACGTGATGCTCAAGGGCACACGTGTCGACGGCATCTATACTGCCGATCCCGAGAAGGATCCGTCGGCAGTCAAGTTTACCGAGATCACTTACGACGAAGTGATCGCCCGCGGCCTGCGTGTCATGGACCTCACCGCCACCGCTCTCTGCAAGGAGAATCACCTCCCTATAGTGGTGTTCGACATGGACACTCCCGGAAATCTGCTCAAGGTTGTCGAGGGAGAACCGATCGGCACCACCGTCTATTGAAAACTGTCCGACAATAAACCCTTAAATAAAACAACATCAAACCTTTTCACAATGGAACCTTCTGACTACCTGCTGCCCGCCGAGGAAAAAATGGAACTCGCCGTGGCATATCTCGACGAAGCCCTCGCCCATATCCGTGCCGGCAAGGCAAACCCGAAAATCCTCGACTCGATACGCGTCAGTTACTACGGCACCAACGTGCCTGTGTCACAGGTGGCCAATGTGGCAGTGCCCGACGCCCGCACCATCACCATCACTCCCTGGGAGAAGGCGATGTTCAAGGAGATCGAAAAGGCCATCATCAACTCCGAACTCGGCATCATGCCCGAAAACAACGGTGAGATCATCCGTCTCTCCATCCCGCCACTCACCGAAGAGCGCCGCAAGACACTCGTCAAGCAGTCGAAAGCCGAGGCCGAGAATGCCAAGGTCTCTGTGCGCAACGCACGTCGCGATGCCATCGAAGGTCTTAAGAAAGCCATCAAGCAGGGCATGAGCGAGGATGTCGAGAAGGATGCCGAGAACGAGGTGCAGAAACTCCACGACAAATACCTCAAGAAGATCGACACTCTCTTTGCCGCAAAGGAGAAGGAGATTCTCACCGTCTGATCGCCGTCTCCTAAAGATATAACATACTGGACGGGGGAGGACATTCATGAATTCCTCCCCCTCTTTTGCTATCCTTTACTCTGCGATGAAATTTCTCAAACCTATAATCGCGGCACTCTTCGCAGCCGCGGCAACACTCTCAGCCTCCGCGACAAAAACATTGGAGGTACCCCTCACAGTCACTCCCTCTGACTCTGCGGGTATGACCATCTATCTCCCCGACTCCAATCCCTCGGGCAGAATGATCGTGATGCTTCCGGGCGGAGGTTATGCACATCTGGCCATGTATCACGAAGGGATCGACTGGGTGCCCTTTTTCAATGACCGAGGTATCGCAGTGGCGGTGGTAAAGTATCGTATGCCTCACGGCAATCCCTCGGTGCCACAGACCGATGCTATGGATGCAATCAGATATATCAGGTCTCACGCATCGTCGCTCGGCGTCAATCCCGAGGATGTTGGACTGATGGGCTTCTCGGCCGGAGGTCATCTTTGTTCTACTGTCGCCACTCATGCTCCCGCCGATGCCCGTCCCGACTTCCACATACTGATGTATCCCGTGATATCGATGGAAAAGGGTCTCAGCCACGGTGGTTCACGCGACAATCTGCTCGGACCGAATCCCAGGCAGTCACTCGTGGCCGAATACACCAACTCCCTGCAGGTCGACACCCTCACCCCGCGCGCATTCATCGCCCTCAGTCATGACGACCGAACCGTGCCGGCTAAGAATTCGGTCGACTATTATTTGGCTCTCCTCTCCTACGGTATCCCGGCCACGATGCACATCTATCCGACCGGTGGCCATGGGTGGGGTATACGCGAGCGATTTCAATATCACGACCGGATGCTTGACGAACTCGACTCCTGGCTGAAATCATTCTGAACCTGAACTGAACTCCTATGGCGAAAGAAAAGATCTTAAAGACTAATGCCGCGCGTCTGCTCGACAAGGCCGGGATAGCATACGACCTCGTGCCTTATCCCGTCGACGAGGAGCATCTCGACGCAGGTCATATAGCCGAGGTGCTTGACGAGGATATAAACCGGGTGTTCAAGACATTGGTGCTCCGCGGCGAGCGCAAGGGTCACTTCGTGTGTGTGATTCCCGGAAATATGGAGGTCGACCTGAAGAAGGCCGCCAAGGCTTTCGGCGACAAGAAGGCAGAGATGATCCATGTGAAGGAACTTCTGCCTCTGACCGGCTATATCCGCGGCGGTTGCTCGCCGGTAGGGATGAAGAAACCGCTTCCGACATTCTTCCATGAATCTGTCGGCAATTTCGATGCCATCTTCGTCTCCGCGGGACAGCGGGGACTCCAGTTGCATATCAATCCTAAGGATCTGATCGAATATACAGGCTCGACGGTGGCCGATATAGCCGTCCCGATGGAGTCATGAATACGTTCGGCCGCTTATTCAGGTTCACAGGTTTCGGCGAGAGTCACGGGCCGGCCATCGGCGGCGTGGTCGACGGGATGCCGGCCGGAGTCAAAATCTCGGTTGACGCGATTCAGCACCAGCTCGACCGTCGTCGTCCCGGACAGTCAGCCATCACCACCTCACGCGCCGAGAGCGACCGGGTGGAGATACTTTCAGGAATATTCGACGGAGTGACCACAGGAACTCCCATCGGCTTCATCATCCGCAATACCGACCATCGCTCGGCCGACTATTCTGAGGTGGAGCATACGTTCCGCCCTTCGCACGCCGACTATACCTATACGGCCAAATACGGTATCCGCGACTATCGTGGCGGAGGCCGCTCGAGTGCACGCGAGACTGCGACGCGGGTAGTGGCCGGAGCCATGGCCATGCAGGCACTCGCCTCAATGGGAATCAGCATCACCGCCTTTACTTCCGCCGTCGGTCCCATCACGTTGCCTCTTTCTCCCGATGAAATCAATAGGGACGCTATCGAGAGTAATCCCGTGCGTTGTCCCGATCCCGAGACTGCCCGCCGCATGGAGCAACTTATACTCGATGTGAAAAAGGAGGGGGACACGATCGGGGGAGTGGTGAGTTGTGTCATCAACGGCCTTCCGGCCGGACTTGGCGAACCGGTGTTCGGTCGGCTAGGCGCGATGCTTGCATCGGCCATGATGAGCATCAACGCTGCCAAGGGTTTCGACTACGGGATGGGGTTTGACGGCGCATCGCGACGCGGATCGGAGATGATCGATGAGTTCTTCATCGGTTCTGCCGGTGATTTGACAACCCGTTCGAATCATTCGGGTGGCATTCAGGGAGGAATATCCAACGGGCAGCCGGTGACTTTCCGTGTGGCGTTCAAACCGGTGGCCACACTTCTTCGCGATGTCGCGACAGTCGACGATCAGGGCCGCACGGTAACCCTTCGTGCCCGCGGACGCCATGACCCGTGTGTCGTGCCCCGTGCCGTTCCGGTGGTCGAGGCGATGGCCGCCATGACCATTCTCGACGCAGTGCTCCTCAACCGTTGCTCCCGTCTATGAAAACCCCCACAGGTAAACTCTGGCGAGACTATTGCGACTTCCTCGCCGGCCACTTCGACGGGAAAATGCAGAAAATCAGCGTCAATCTCGGCCTTTCGTGTCCCAATCGCGACGGAACACTGGGGCGTGGCGGGTGTATCTACTGCAATAATTCCTCATTTTCCCCCGCTTACTGCGCTTCGTCTCCCTCGGTGACCGAGCAACTCGAGAAAGGCAAGCTTTTTTTCGCAAGAAAATACCCGAATATGCGTTTCCTCGCATATTTTCAGGCTTACACCTCCACTCATGCGCGCGATATTGACACATTGATGGCTCTTTATGAAGAAGCGATGAGTGTGGAGGGGGTTGAGGGGATCATTATCTCCACGCGCCCCGACTGCGTTTCGGCCGAACTTCTCGACCGCCTGCGCACTTTGCCTTGGGTCATGATGGAATATGGCGCGGAGTCAGCCCACGACAGGACTCTCGAACTTGTCAACCGCTGCCACTCCTGGCGTCAGGTCGAGGAGGCTGTGCGTCTCACGGCAGACCGTGGAATTCCGGTCGGTCTTCATCTCATCATGGGTCTGCCCGGAGAAACCCCGGGCGATATGCTCGCCACGATAGATGCAGTCAATCTCCTCCCGGTCAGCACTGTCAAGCTGCATCAGTTGCAGGTGATACGGGGTACGCGGCTCGCCGAGCAGGTTGGGGAGGGCGAAATAAGTCTGACCATCACCGATGCCGAGGAATATGCCGCTCTTTGTGCGCATATCGTCGAGCGATTGCGCCCGGATATCGCTGTCGAGCGGTTTGTGGCCCAGGCACCTCCGCAGATGCTGCTCGCGCCCTCATGGAGACTGAAAAACTATGAGTTTGTCCACCTGGTTGAGCGCCGGCTGCTTCTTCTCAGAAGCGCATGCCCACATTGAGAGCCAGTGATGCGAAAGCGTTCATGTTGAATGCCTTGGCATTATAGTCGGTCAGTGCCCACGATTTAACAGTCAGGCCCGCAAACAGGGCGCGGTGGTTGTAGACCAGCGCCATGTCGAGACGGACGCGGTTGCCGATGCGCGAGCGTATGTCGCGCCGTCCTTCATCGTCGGTGTTGAGGCTGCGCCGGTAGCCCAGGGATGCGGTGACGGTATAGTTGAAAACCCATGCGCGGGGTCGGAGCACAATGTTGCGCGCATACCCGCCCATCACGCCATAGTCACGGAAATGCTGGCTGAATATGTTGCCTTCGATCGGATTATACTGCAGGATATCCTCAGGAAGGTTTGAGAAATCCATCTCGACATCCTCCTCGTTATAGGATGCCCCGACAAGCCATGTCCCCGACGTGCGCAACTGATATTTTGAATATGTATAAGCCGATGCGTGTGAATAGTTGTTGTGGTTGAGGAAATAGAGAATACCTATGTGCTTGTAGCCCATGCGTATGTCGTCAAACTTTATGCGCACCGACTTACCGTTGTTATAGTCGCCGAAACGGTCGATCACCATGTTCCCTTTGGCCTGGGTGGTCATGAGGGTGAACGTAAATCGCGAGGTGGTGAAATCGAAGTTGAACGTATGGCGTGAATTTGGATCGCTGAACAATTGGTTCATGTCCCACATGTAGCCTACGCTCACGGCCATGAACGAGAGGCTGAAACCGGCGTCGCAATAGGGCTTCGAGTGGATCGAAAGAGCCTTCTGATCCTTGAACAGAGCCGAACTTTCCATCCAGTTGTAACTTTTCATCTGGAGTTTCCAGTTGCAGCCGGTCCCTACGACATAGGTTGTGTCATATGTGTTGAAGGTATCGTTGCCCCAGTCATACACCTTAAGCGCGAACCGCGGAAAACGGGGATATGCGACGTCAGGATCATGGATTTTGAAGCCGTTGTTGATCAACTGCTTTATCCACAGCGTCTTGGAGACTTTATGTTCTATCGAGTCGGTATGCTCGCCGGCACTCACGGTCGCGGCGACCATGAGCGAGAACAGAAGCGCCAGCAACGGGCGCGGAATCATTTGCCAAGCACGCACTTTCGATAGAAGTTAAATTGTTCCGTTATCCGGGTGCAAAATTACAAAAAATTCCCTCTCCCGTCAAATCAACATCTCCCTCATCCCCTGTCAACGATGTTTTACGTCAACCCTCGGGGGCTTGGGTTTGTTTATCTTAGCGAAAAATGTTAACTTTGTGCGATATGAAAAAAGTTCTTCTGCTAATAGTTATTCTCTTCGGCGTGGCTGTGGCGGGTCAGGCCGCGGGAAAAAAATCGAAAAAGAAAGATGTTGCCTCGTTTACGACAACGAGCGTCGACTTCGGTTCGGTGAAATCCTCGTCGGGACATGTGACGATGGAGTTCCCGTTCACCAATATCACCGACCAGCCGATCGGTGTGGTCGGGGTGACCAACGGTGGTTGCGGTTGCACTAAACCTTCATTCCCCAAGGCCCCGGTAATGCCCGGAAAAGGTGCGTCGATCACTGTGAAATTCGATCCCTCATCGTTCAAGGGGGAGGTGTCACGCTCATTCAAAGTGACCTTCGATCCGGGAAACCGCACCTATGTGCTCCACTTCTCAGGCGTGGTGATTCCCGATAAATCAAAATAGGAATTATGAAGCGACTGTTTCTTGCGGCATCCGTAGCACTCATGGCCTACGCGGTTTCCGCCCGGGGCCGGTGGCTCGAAAAGACACATGATTTCGGGGTGATAGCCGAGGAGGGTGGAACCGTCTACTGTGACTTCCGTCTCGTCAACACAGGCAGTGAGCCTATGGCAATAATAGATGTCAGGGCTAACTGCGGATGCACACGTCCGGAGTATAGCACCGATCCGATCGCGCCCGGTGACACAGCCGTGATCCGCGTCGGCTATGCTCCCGAAGGACGACCCGGACAGTTTGCCAAGAAGGTCAATGTCGACTGCGACATCGAGCCGTTGCGTTCCACACTCACGATCTCGGGAACTGTGGTAGGTTCCGAGGCTACCCTGAAGGCTCGCTTCCCATTCGAGTGTGACCGCGCCCGGCTCCGCGCCCGCAACATCCCTTTCGGACAAGTGCTCCGCGGGGAGACCAAAGGTCAGTATCTGGAATGCATCAATGCCTCGTCCGACACCCTCCGTCCCCGTGTCGAGCAGGTGCCCAAGTATGTCACCGCCATAGTCGAGCCGTCGGTTGTTCCTCCCGGCGAACGGTTTGCGGTGGCCACGGTCATCAATACGGGAAAAGCCGATACCTGGGGTGATCTCGACGGCTCGATGTTGCTCTACCCCGACAAGTCATCGGCCGAACCTTTCGAGATAGGTATTTCCGCAGTCGTGGCTGAGGATTTCTCGAAACTGACTCCGCAGCAGATGCAGGAGGCTCCGGTGATAAGCGTCAGCGATATGGCTCTCGATCTGGAACGACTTCCAAGAAACTCTGCCCCGCTCACGCGGACGTTCACGATAACTAATGCAGGTAAATCACCGCTGATCATCCGACGCATCACATCGAGCGATCCTGCTGTCGAAGTCTCTCTTAAGGATATGCGTGTCAAACCGGGCAAGACCGTCAAAGGTGAGGTGAAGGTCGACCCGGCGAAGGTTGTCAATCCGCGTCTGCTCAATGCCCGCATCACCATCACGGCCAATGCTCCCGGTCAGCCGGTCAGCACGCTCAGGGTGGTGGCCGAACTGGTGGATTGACAGAATGATAGGGGTAAGATTGTCAGATTTCGGAAAAAATAGTAATTTTGCAGTCAGAAAAAATTCTTTTTGAAATTATGAGCAAAAAAGCATTCGTTTTCCCCGGCCAGGGTGCTCAGTTTGTCGGTATGGGTAAGGATCTCTACGACAACGATCCCCGTGCCAAAGAACTCTTCGAGAAAGCCAACGATATTCTTGGCTTCCGCATCACCGACCTCATGTTTGAGGGAACTGACGAAGATCTCCGTCAGACCTCCGTCACCCAGCCTGCCATCTTCCTTCATTCGGTCATTCTCGCTTTGACCGATCCCGATTTCGATCCCGCCATGGTGGCCGGACACTCCCTCGGTGAATTCTCTGCCCTCGTCGCTGCCGGAGCACTCAGTTTCGAGGATGGTCTGCGTCTCGTATCTGCCCGTGCCAAAGCAATGCAGGAGGCATGTGAGATCAATCCTTCTACGATGGCCGCCGTGCTGGGTTTGCCCGACGAGAAGGTTGAGGAAATCTGCGAGGAGGTTCCCGGTGTAGTCGTCTGCGCCAACTATAACTGCCCCGGTCAGCTGGTAATCTCAGGTGCCGAGGATGCTATCGATGCTGCCTGCGAGAAGGCCAAGGAGGCCGGCGCACGCCGCGCACTCAAACTTAAGGTGGGCGGTGGCTTCCACTCGCCCTGCATGGAGCCTGCACGCGCCAAACTTGCCGAAGCGATCGAAGCCACTGAATTCGCCGCTCCCAAAGTGCCCGTCTATCAGAATGTCGACGCAAAGCCCCACACTGATCCCGCCGAAATCAAAGCCAATCTCGTGGCTCAACTCACCGCTCCCGTGCGCTGGACTCAGAGCGTGCAGGCAATGGTGGCTGACGGTGCCGAAGAGTTCATCGAACTCGGCCCGGGCAAAGTGCTTCAGGGTCTCGTAGGCAAGATTGCCAAAGGCATGCCTACATCCGGCCGTCAGTAACCGTCCCCCACATATATATAATATAAGCACACGCGGCTGTCCCTCGGCAACCGCGTGTACTCGTTTTTAATTACGAAGTTTTCCTGTCTCCCCTCCAAGCGTTGTCCCATGCAGAAACCATCCAACTACCCCTCAGTCAGCACACTCCCCACAAAATTTCCGACTGATTAACATCTGAAATCTTAGAAAATTTCACTACTTTTGTATTTAAGTAACGCCTTTCTGAAATTGATCTCATCGACCTTTGGTCACTTTGCCTCAGCAAAGAATCAGTTAACAGATGTTCCTCGTTGGCAGGGCTACGATACTCCTCCAACTTCCAATGCAAACTACGGATGGATTCTCAATATGGTCAGCAAGCTTTCGAGCAATGGAGTTGCCGGATTCATCTTTGCCAACGGCGCCCTTTATGCCGCCGGTACTGAGGACGTAATCTGCCGTAAAATGATTGAAAAAGGACTTGTGTTGACTACGAAATCAGAATGAAAGAGTAGCAGGCTGAACTTTCAGAAATTCTTAGTGGAGAGGCAGAAACCCGAGCAGATATTCTTAACGTATTAAAATCACTTGGCTATGAAATCAAACTCTAAAAAATCAGATTTGGAACACGTCCGATCCAAATCTCAGAGCAACGAAAAAATGGCTGAAGTAAGCGCATCAGTAATCGGCCTTGACGATCTTTTTCAGAGAGCGTCAAGTATTGTTGAAAATGCACGCTCCAAAGCATATCATTACATCAATGAAACATTGGTGCGCCGTAATTGGGAATTAGGGAAAATGATTGCGGAGGAAGAACTTAATGGAGAGGATCGCGCGAAATACGGCGCATCGGTAATCAAAGAGTTGTCCAAACGTCTTACAGCATCATACGGTAAAGGCTTCACGAAGCGTAATCTATACAACTTCATGGCTTTTTACAAGATGTATAGTTCGCTATATACTTGTGATAATGGAATTGTGCAATCAGTGATTGCACAATCTGCACCAATCCTATCGTGGACACATTATTTAGTTCTTATCCAAGAACTCAATAATGATGCTCGTCGTTGGTATGAATCGGAAGCCGCTTCACAAAACTGGAGTGTACGTACTCTCCAGCGTAATATTAGTTCGCAATATTACTACCGTTTACTTGAATCTCAGCGAAAAGACCTTGTAGAAAAAGAAATGCTGCAACTCACAGCACCCCTACAATCGCCTGATCCAACCGGGTTTATTAAGAACCCGGTCATTGGAGAATTTCTTGGTTTTACTGCCGATTCTTATTTTCGAGAGTCTGAACTGGAACAGGCAATCATCAGTAATCTTGAAAAGTTTCTTCTCGAACTTGGCAAGGGCTTCGCATTCGTGGCGCGTCAGCAACATATACATACTGAAAAAGAAGACTACTACATTGACTTGGTATTCTACAACATATTCCTGAAATGCTATGTGTTGATTGATCTCAAAACATCAAAAATACGTCATCAGGATGTCGGTCAAATGGATATGTATGTCAGAATGTATGATGAAATTAAGCGAACGGAAGGAGATAACCCGACGATTGGAATATTGCTTTGCGATGATACGGATGAAGATATCGCCCGCTACTCCGTTCTCCATGACAACGATCACATTTTCGCCTCAAAGTATATGCTGTATATGCCAACCAAAGAACAACTGCGCAATGAGATAGAAAGACAAAAAGCGATTTATTATCTTCAACACAAGGACTCCCAGGATGAAACCGAATTATAAGCGATTAGGTGATTACATACAATGTTGAGAGTGAAATAGATCTTCTTTCTTCTGACTATATGAAGCGTCTGGCCGGCAACTATTGGCCTTGGCTTGAACGTAAACTGGGACAAGACGGCATTCAACTCGTGAGTGCCACTCACGGGTTCAAATTCGAGGCTTATTACTACGAGGAAGAGTAGGCCCTCAGGCTGATTTGGATTTTCGGGTGGTTTGTCCGGTGATTATAGTTACGGGCGGGTTTGGCCGCGGCCGGTGATGAGATATTTTGTGGTGGTGATTTCACGAAGTCCCATCGGGCCGCGGGGACCGAGTTTCTGAGTGGAGATACCGATTTCGGCTCCGAGTCCGAACTGTCCGCCATCGGTGAAAGAGGTGGGGGCATTCACATAGACACAAGCCGCGTCAGCCATCCGCTGAAACAGCGACGCTGTCGCCTCGTTTTCGGTAATGATGCTTTCGGAGTGACCCGAGCCGTGAGCGGCGATGTGGGAAAGCGCTTCATCAACGCCGGCAACGGTGCGGATGCCCATGTCGAGCGACATCCATTCCGTATCCCAATCCTCCGGAGAAGCCTCGGTGAGAAGAACGGCAGGATAGTTTCCGGCAAGCGCAGCGTATGCCTCGGGATCGGCATGAAGTGTGACTTTTTTCTCGGCGAGCGTAGCACAGAGGAGGGGAAGGTCTGACAGTCGGTCGCGGGCTATCAGAAGAGTGTCGAGCGCGTTGCAGACACTTACTCGACGTGTCTTGGCATTGGCTATCACCGGCGCACCAATTCCGACGAGACCCTCGGAATCGAAGTAAGTGCTGACCACTCCGGCTCCCGTCTCTATCACCGGCACCTTGGCAGTAGAGCGCACGAAGTCGATGAGCCGTCGGCCACCCCGGGGGATGACGATATCCACATCGCCGACAGCGTTGAGCAGTCGGGCGGTAG
>CAMWGM010000021.1 GCA_947173755.1 uncultured Muribaculaceae bacterium | reverse complement strand
TTGCTCCCGAAAAGCGAGTGCAAAATTAGAGACTTTTTTCATTATAGCAAAATTTCTTATGCCTTTTAACACTAATTTAACATTTAACTCTATTCCTACATTGTTATATATACAATAATATATTATTTCAGGCCACCCTTCGAATCAAGGTTTTGAAGATTTGAGCAGTTTTGTTAACTTTGCAGATTGAAAAGCGGACAACTTCCCGGTCTCCGCGGCCCCAAAAAAAAGACAAAAAAATCATCAATCATCATGCATCAGAATATCCTACCCATCGGAGTCTACGATAAAGAACTCGATCTTTTCGAGAACCAGTATATGCTCACCGAAGGCATCTCATATAATTCCTATCTTATCATCGACGACAAGATCGCCCTTTTCGACACCTCAGACTCGCGGACGGCGGAAGAATGGTGGAGCAATCTGCGCAACGCGCTTCCCGAGGGGCGCGGTGTGGACTATCTTATCGTCCAGCATCTCGAGCCTGACCACTCGTCGCAGATAGCACAACTGATGGAAGCATATCCGGAATGCCGGCTCGTCTGCTCGACTGCAGCCGCACGCATGCTCCCACTGCTTACGGACACCGAAGGTTATGCCGACCGGATCACGACTGTTAACGACGGGGATCTTCTCGATCTGGGTCATCACGAACTGGAGTTTCTAACTGCGCCGATGGTCCACTGGCCGGAGGTGATGATGGTATTCGATAAGAGCACGGGCACTCTCTTCTGCGCTGACGCATTCGGCAGGTTCGGCAATCCCGATCCCGAACTCCCGTGGGCATGCGAAGCCAGACGTTACTATTTCAACATCGTCGGCAAGTACGGGCTGCCTGTACAGAACATCTTCAAGAAAATCGGCGCCAGAAACATCAAGATTCTTGCTCCTCTTCATGGTCCGGTGCTCGAAGGGGATCTCAAGCCCTATGTCGATCTTTACAACTGCTGGTCGAAATATGAGGTCGAGACCGAGGGTGTGCTGGTGGCATACGCATCGATACACGGCATGACAGCCGTGGCTGCGAAAAAGATGGCAGAAATTCTCAAGGAGGCGGGTGCGCCCAAAGTGGCACTCGCCGATCTGACACGTGACGATCAGGCCGAAGCCATCGAGGATGCATTCAGGATGAGTCACCTCGTTGTCATGTCGTCGACCTACGACGGCGATATTTTCCCTCCCATGCATGACTTCATCCATCATCTCGCACTCAAGACCTACCGTTCGAGAAAGGTGGGAATCGTGGAGAACGGACTCTGGGCGCCGGCTGCCGGAAAAAAGATGGCCGATATGTTCGGAAAGATGACCGACATCACTATCGCAGAACCCATCGTGACGTTGCGCGGCCGTCTGACCGAAGAAACCGAAGAGAAGTTGCGCGACCTTGCCAAGAATCTGCTCAACTGATCACGTCAGACCTTATCCATGAGAACATTTTTCCCGCTTCTGCTGATAATCGCAACGTTTATCGGCAGCGCCGCTCAAAACCGCGTGGAGATCACTCTTGATGCGCGGGCAGAAGCCAACGATGCCGGCCGTGGAATCTATAACAATGCCAAGGATGCGTTTGCGGCAATCGATGGCTGCCAGTATGCGACACTCCGGGTCGAGCCGGGCGTCTACTGGCTGGATGATCCTGACGATCCCGCTATCGCTTATCCCGAAAAGGGACGGTCGGTGCCATTCGGAATCGAAGTGGCATGCGATACACTCTTTATCGTCGGGCGTGATCAGGATGCCGAGGCGACGGTGTTTGCCGTAAACCGCGGCCAGACCCAAGGTGCGATCGGCAACTTCACGATGATGCATTTCGCGGGGAATGTCCTTAAGATGGAAAATATGACGTTCGGCAATTACTGCAACGTTGATCTGGTCTATCCCCGGCAGCCGGAACTCGGCCGTCCCAAACGCAACAGTTCAATCGTGCAGGCACAGATAGGGATATGCGAGCCCAAAGGTTTTTCAGGCCGATGGAGTAAATATGGCAGCGGCACACAACTTGTCGAAGCCGTCAACTGCAGATTTATCAGCAGGCTGAATCTTTGTCCTTTCATCGGCGCACGTTACACCTATTATGACCGTTGCTATTTCGAATGTACCGACGACGCGCTGACCGGAACGGCTCTCTATCGGGACTGCAAATTCACATTCTTCTCTTCGAAGCCCTTCTACTCCACCGCTCCGACCGGTGCGATCTTTATCAACTGCGACATCACGATGCTCACTCCCGGGGTGCAATATCTGACTAAAGTCCCCGGAATGGTAACGCTCATCGACACACGTTTCCACTCGCAACCGGGCGACGGGAAACAGGATGTCAGATGGACCCGCGATCTCTCGCCGGTGGTGTCCTATCAGAGGAACGTGAGCCTCGACGGAAAGAAATTTGCCGTCGACGCCGATCGTAGCCAACTATGGCAGGAATTGCCTGAAAACGTCACGCCAGGCACTTTGCTCAGCCTCTTCGAGGGTGATATCAGATTGAAAGCGGAAGGTGACACCGCCATCCTTGCGCCGCGCCTCATCAAATGGGGAGGAGAGGAGGCAGATATGACTCCGGAAATTGTCAACTGGCAGTTTCCCGACTTCGTGACGGTAAGCGACAATAAAGTCGTTTCGTCGAACAGATTTCCGGAAGAGATGAGCGGCATAATATATGCAACGACTGCCGACGGACTGCGGGGAGGAGTGAAAGTGACCGTCGACCCGCTTCTCACCGACGCTCCCGCTTTTAAGGAATTACCCGCAATAAGCGCAGACAAGGCCGGAAGGACATTGACGCTCACGTACAGCCTCGACACTGATAATCCGGATGACCGCTCGACCGTCACCTGGTATCGCGCTGCTTCGCAAGAAGATCCTGCTCCAGTGGCGCTCCTCAGAGGTCCCGTGTCACGAAACGGGAAATATGACATTACGCGCGCCGACAAAGGGAGTTATATCTTCGCTGATGTTGAGCCGCAGGTCTATGGTTCAATGAAGGGAAAAGGAGTCCGCACGGCTTATGACCGCCGGATTTCCACCCGACATACGGCAACGATTGTCCCCGACCAGAAGCATTACGAGACAGATTTCTCTCTTGTTCCGGTCGACAATCAGCCGGCGCTGCAGAAAGGTGTATGGAAATTCGATGCATTCAAACCGGCAGATACTTCGGAATATAACTGGGAGGCGCCTACCGACCGCAACGCCTGGTATTTCGGAGAAAGCGACGACGGTGCAGCGGGACAGAAGGGACTGGTACAGGCAGTCAGAGGCGCACGCTGCTTCTATATGCCTGACCGCGAAAAGTGCCGATCATTCACGGCGTCATATCTCCTCTATCCGGCCAAACCTGCAGGACAAGGTTTCGGAAGCGCGACCGGACAATACATGGATCTCTGCTTTATGTTCGATCCTGTCGGGATGAACGGCTATGCCCTGCGCATCGAGCGTACTCCCGACCATGACCGCGCAGTGGAATGTAGGCTGATGAAGATCACTTCGGGTGAGAGCACCCCGATCTCCGAACCGCAGGTTACCACGGCATTCAAGTCACCCTGTCATGTTGAGATCAGTGCCGGCGACGGCGTGGCCCGCGCCCGCATCTATTCAGACAACGATCCGGGAGCAGTCTCTGTCACCGCACCCATCGAGCGTGGAGCACACTCCCCGGCAATCGGTATACAGCACACAGGTTCAACCGGCGGAAGCGCGACCCTGATCAAGCATTTGGAGGCTGACTGGAAATGAAACAGTCCGAGCAATTGGCACCCATAGGGATGGTGATTCCGGTTTATAACCGGGCGCACACTCTGCCCCGTACTTTGGACTCCATAGCCGCACAGACAGTCATGCCGTCGCAAATCATAATTGTGGATAACGGCTCGACCGACTCTTCGAAAAGTGTCGTTTCCGACCGGATCGCCGCGTTCCGGCAGAAGCATCCGGAAGTGATTGTAAAACTTATCGACGAGTCTAAACCCGGGGCGTGTGCCGCACGCAACAGGGGCCTGCAGGAGATCGCGGCACCATTCACGATGTTTTTCGATTCGGACGACATCATGTTCCCATCCCATGTTGCCGATTTCGCAAAGGCTATCGCCGAAAACCCGGGGATTGAAATCTTCGGCCGCGACATGTGGCTGGAGGCACCCGACGGCAGTCGCCGCCGTCTTTATTGTCATCTCACCGGCGGTCACCGCACCACACTGTTCCATCACATATTCCGGGCATCCCTGTCGACGCAGCGCATCGTGGCCTCAACGCGACTCTACCGGGAGGCGGGAGGATGGGATGAAGATCTCGACGGATGGAACGATTTTGAGATCGGAGTGCGCCTGATACTCGCCCGCCCAAAAATGATGAGTCTCGGAGGTGATCCTACTGTGGTAGGCCTGTCACAGGCCGAATCGATCACCGGCACATCTTTCAGCGCCCATCCTCAGCGTTGGGAAAAATCCTTATGGAAGATCCGGCAGATTCTTGAAAAATCAGATTTCGCGCCCGAGGCCGTCAGATGGGTGGATGGTCGCGCGATGGTGCTGGCGGCACAATATGACAGCGAGTCGCCCGAGGGCTCCTCTCCCCTTTCAGAATCACTGCGTTCGCGGGTGGAGGCGCTGACAGATTCGCCGCGGCGGCTTCGCATGATCTATCGTCATCAGCGCCGGTTCGGGAGGCTCAGTTGGGTTGTGGCGCGGATTCTGCTTTAGAGGAGCCCTACGCGATCGAGAAGTTGCGTGTCGTTCAGAAGTTTTTCGGTCAGACCGTCAGCCACGATGCGTCCCTCCGACATTATGATTGTGCGCGGACACAGTTCCCTGACGAGCGCCATGTTGTGTGTGGCGATGAGACATGTGTGATGGAAACTCTTTATCTGGTCCATCATCAGACGGCGTGCATGCGGATCAAGATTGCTCGAAGGTTCGTCCAGTACCAGTATATCGGGGCCCATAGATAGAACAGCAGCGATAGCCACACTCCTTTTCTGACCGCCCGAGAGTTCATAACTTGGTCTGTCAAGAAAATCGGCAGCCCCCACGGCATTGAGGGATGCTTCTACCCTGCGCTCCACCTCATCGGGCGGCAGATTCATATTGAGCGGGCCGAATGCCACATCTTCCCTGACGGTCGGCATAAAAAGCATGTCATCGGGATCCTGAAAGACTATTCCCACGCTCCGTCGCACTATCGGAAGCGTCTTTTTTGTCACAGGGACGTCGCCTATCACCACTTCCCCCTCCGACGGTAAAAGCAAACCGTTTGTATGAAGCATAAGTGTCGACTTTCCGGCACCGTTGGTTCCGACAAGCGCCACCTTTTCCCCATGAGTGATCACGAACGACACATCATCGAGTGCTTTCACTCCTCCCGGATAGGTATAACTGACATGGCTGAACTTTATATAGTGATGGCTCATCTTTTACAGGAATTTTAAAACTGAACTCAGGTCGAAAAAGCGCCCGGCGATAAACAGACCGATCCACAGAATACAGTAAGCGGTGTCGGTGCTGCTCCATCTCAGATGTCCGAGGATCCTGACGTGACCGTCAAAACCTCGTGCGAGCATGGCGCGATGGATCCGCTCGGCCCGGCCAACCGATCTGACGAGCAACTGACCTACAAAAGTGGCCCACATTGAGAGATCATAATGTCTGCGGCCGTAACTGCGCGATCGGCGCGCCCGGTCCATCCGGATAGCCTCATTGATCAGGACATAAATATAGCGGTAAATCAACATCAGTTGAGTCGTAAATATTTGCGGCACCCCCAGACATCCAAGCGCGCGGCAGACGCGCTGAAAACCGGTCGAAGCAATCAGAAGCAAAGCTGCCTGGACTGTCAGCACGCCCCTGAGCATTATCGACAGAAATTCCACCCAGCCGCGCGAGATCGTCAGGTCGCCGGCCACGAGCATAGGCTCTCTTTCGAAAATCGGGTTGAATATTCCGACAAACGCGATGAAAGGCAATGCTATCATCGACCGGAGAAAAACCTGTCCGTAAGAAATGCCCGACATACTTGCGCTCACGATCGGAAAGACTGCGAACAACAGGATGCCTGAAAAAGAGGTGAGCGAAAAAGAAAGCACCACGGCGATATAAGCGATGGTCACGATCACCTTCGCCCGCGCGTCGAGGGTCTGAAGCAGAAAGTCGCCCCTGCTTTGGGCATCGACTTCGTGCAGTCTTATCAATGCTTTCTCTATCGTCGTCATCAGTCGCGATCAGACAGGTTTATTCTTACGCCGGAATGAAATCAGGCTAGTCACGGCCCATACCAGCACCAGAACTATCGCGCATCCGATGATGCCCGACCATGTGCTGTCGTAATCCGGAAGCAACGAGGTTTTCTGCTGAACGGCAGCCAAAGCGACCTCGACGTCACCGGTCCCTCCGGCAATTTCCGTTCCTCCGGTGAGACGCCCCACCGACCACTCCAGGCCGTCAGGATCCTCAGAGGCAATCCATGCGAAACAACCGCCCAACAGAATTGCTCCGCCTAAAAACCAGGCCAGAACGGACGTACTACCTCCCTGTCTCTTCTCCGGAGAGAGTAATCCGGGACGGAACTTCATCACGAAACACAAAACGGCTGCCGTCGCGATGCCCTCACCGAGTCCGATCAGCAGGTGAATTCCCGTCATGAGTCCGAGAAAACTGCCGAAAGGCAATGCCGTCACTCCCGAAAGTTCTGTCTCCACAGTGACCATCACCGCACCCAGTTCAAGTCCGACAACCGAAGCGCAGACCGATGCGGCTACAACACGCCACATCCTTCCGCAGTCTCCCGCCAGAGGTTTAAAGACCAGAGGATAGGCTATAAGCGTCGAACATACTCCCATATTCAGGATGTTACACCCGAGTGCCATCAGTCCGCCATCGGCAAACAGCAGACATTGCACCACAAGCACCGAAGCAAGAGTGATAAGAGCCGCCCACGGGCCAAGCAACGCCGCCAGCATGACGCCTCCCACTATGTGGCCGCTCGATCCCGTCCCGGGGATGGAGAAATTGATCATCTGGGCCGCAAATACAAACGCGCCTAATACGCCCATCATGGGCACGAGTCCTTCGCGCTCGGTCACACCCTTAAGTTTTCGAGCATCCACAGCGATGAGAGCAGCCGAGACAACTCCGGCTCCTCCTGCCACTCCCGGCGAAACAAGCGCATCAGCCAAATGCATATCTTTTTTTTATCTTGATGTGAGAATTCGAATAAAACCAAACGGAAACACAGTCAGCAGGTGTCGCAAACCACCGCACAGACCATTCCGGAAGATATCCCCGACCATATACTCGGGAATACAAATTTAACAATTAAACATTAAATCGACAAGAATTTTCTCTCATAGCCATAGAAAAAAACCTGCTAAAATTCTTGCAAACGTCCAAAAAACTCCATACCTTTGCACCCGAAACCCGAGGAAAGATGCCGGAGTGGTCGATCGGGGCGGTCTCGAAAACCGTTGTGCCCTTGCGGGCACCCAGGGTTCGAATCCCTGTCTTTCCGCAACAGAACGCTGTAAGTCATCAACTTACAGCGTTTTTTTCATAACAACAGGAATGAGAACCCGAGGATTCGGCAGTAATAGTCATTCAGACAGCAAAAGATCAAAAATAATAGTTGAATATTCAACTATTATTGCTATATTTGCAGCCTAATAGTTTAAATTTAGTCTATGAACGAAAATCTCTATATGCTTGCCGACAACGAAATTTGTCGTAGGATTGGCGAAAAAATCAGGTATTTGCGTTTGCGTCAGAACATCACCCAAATGTCTCTGGCTGAGCAATCTCAGATCTCGGTGTCCACGGTCAAGAAGATTGAGAACGGCGAAATAGGATCTTTCGACTCCTTGATGAGGGTTCTCCGTATCTTGGGGGAACTTGACATATTCTCTCCTCTGTTGAAAGAAGAAGATATGAGTCCTAATGAATATCTTGAATTGGTTGAGGCCAACAGGAAGAAGCAACGAAAAAGAGCAAACTCCACGAATAATATTAATACATCGTTTAATCAGGAAGAATCGGAATGGTAGATGTAGCAAAAGTCAATCTTTATGGACAACAGATGGGGTCAGTACGTTGGGATAGTGGCAGGAATATTGCACTATTTGAATATGCAGATAACTTCATAGGAAAGGGATTGGAGCCATCTCCGATACTCATGCCTGTGCGCCATGGTCGTGTATATACGTTTGGCGATATAGGTCGTGGAACTTTCAAGGGATTGCCGGGAATGCTTGCGGATTCATTGCCCGACACATACGGTCGTGCCTTGTTTGATCGTTGGCTTGCTCTAACGGGGCGTCAAAGCGGCAATGCTGTGGAGACTTTGTGCTTTCTTGGCACACGCTGTATGGGTGCATTGGAATTTGAACCGGCATTAGATATACCATATGGAAATAATGTCAAAATTGAACTTGATTCATTAGTTGAAGTAGCAAGTGAAGCATTGGCGGAGAAGTCGGATTTCGGAACAAATCTCACAGCGGATAAGAAGGCGGCAATCGCAGAGATTGTTCGTCTTGGTACATCCGCCGGAGGTCAGAGAGCGAAAGCAATCATAGCTTATAATAATGAAACAGGAGAGGTAAGATCGGGACAGGTTGATGCTCCCGTCGGTTTCGACTATTATCTGATTAAACTGGATGGGGTAACGGCGGAAGCAGGATTCCGCGAAACTCAAAATTTCGGAAGACTGGAATTTTCGTTTTCCCACCTTGTAAAAGAGTGCGGGATAGAAATGTCAGAATGTAGCCTTATTGAAGAAAATGGTCGGGCGCATTTTCTAACCAAGCGATTTGACCGTATAAATGGGGAAAAAATCCATATGCAGACCCTTTGTGGCATTGCTCATTATGATTTCAGGATGCCACGCTCGTACTCTTATGAACAAGCTTTTAATATCATGAGAGCCTTACGTCTGCCTTATTCTCAGGCTCAGGAGATGTTTCGCCGAATGGTATTCAATGTCATTGTCCGCAATCAGGATGACCACACAAAAAATATATCATTCCTTATGGATAAGACAGGTCGATGGAGACTTTCTCCTGCCTACGATATGGGATTCGCATATAATCCAAAAGGAGGTTGGACATCACAACATCAGATGTCAATTAACGGTAAGTTTGATGATATTACAAGACAGGATCTTCTTGAATTTGCAAGACGAAACAACATAAAGGACGCTCCTGAAATCATAGAGGGCATTATTGAGACAGCATCACGATGGCCGCTTACTGCAAAGGAATGTGAGGTTCCTCAAAAGATGATTGATACCATATTCCCGGAAATGAAACTAAGTATCTAATGTGATAGTAGTCTATGAAATGTAATGTTGTGATTTAATTACACCGCGGAGCTCTAAATATGTCCGAAATTTATTAATTTACGCTGTGATTGTTCACAGGGTTAGAGAGACGACCATCAAGCAGACATTGATACTTTGGCACAAAATGACACACAAACAATTTTCGAGAGAATTAACCAATTGATATACATGGTATTCCGACTAGAAGATAGGTCCCCTGTCTTTCCGCAACAAAACGCTGTAAATCATAAACTTACAGCGTTTATTTCGTAGATCTATAAATAAGAACACGATGGTTCGTCAGCGCCTCATCTCCTGATTCTAAATCACTGTTATAAACAACGCTCATATTGCCTCACTTTCAATAGTAAATATGGTTAAGGGATATACGTATTCCCATAGTATATTTATTTTTTTCACTCATCTACTATTTCCCCGAAAACATTCCGGAAAAATATAATTTTCTGTTTGATTTATTATTAGTGGACGTAAGATTTTCTTGTTTCGTATACCACTGTATTTATGATTTTTTGTAACTTTGCAGTCGAACAGCCTTTAGGTTGTTTTTACATATTGAAAAAAAGAAGCGTTATGCTCATCTCTGAGTCGGGAACGTAGGAAATTCAAGACTTTTTTAGGAGAGTGTGCATAGTGGTTCTCACGCTTACGGCGTGGGCTGCTATTACCATTTCTCTTAAAAAGGTTCTTCCTACGACCTCCGACTTAGAACGTGGCATTGCAGTTCCACGCTTCGTGATTTATCGACACGCATAGGAACTAGCGTGAAAAAAAATAATCACCAATGAGAACCTTATTTGTTCTGGCAGTTGCCATTCTATTTAGTGTGTCCTGCTTTGCTCAGAAAGATGTCACAAAATTTCTGGGGTTTCCTGTTGATGGCTCCCCATCTGAAATGATTGAGAAACTAAAATCAAAAGGTTTCAAATTGTCTAATCTTAATGGAACCGATATTTTAACAGGACGTTTCAATGGCAACAACGTCAATGTTTTCATCTCTACTGAGAATGGGAAAGTCGCCCGTTTAATGGTATGCGATGAAAACCCGACGAGCGAAAGTGAAATAAAAATTCGGTTTAATCGTCTATGTCAGCAGTTCAAAGATAATGGCAAATATGTTTCCTTAGATGATTATACAATACCAGAAAATGAAGATATTTCGCGTGAGATGTTGATTCGGGACAAAAGGTATGAGGCTATCTTTTATCAATTGCCTGAAGGAGAAGCACTGGCACAACTACAATCTGAAGTTATGGAGGAACTTCAAAATAAGTATACTCCGGAGCAGTTGGAATCCATCACTGAAGATAATCGTAATGAAATTGTATTATTGACTCTTGAGGTTATGATGAAAACACTCAAAAATAAACCTGTGTGGTTCATGATTTCCGAGATAGCTGGACAATATTATATTACAATGTTCTATGATAATGAATATAACCGTGCTCACGGTGAAGATCTGTAATTAAGATAACTCCTGGGATGAAAGGTATTTCCTACGGAGATAAATTCAGACATCGGCACTTTCTCTTAGAAGGGAATACGATATTCGAGATTCCAGGCACTCTCCGATATCGAGGAAAGGTATAACAAATATCCCTCATTTCAGGATTGCGGAGGGGGCGGGGGAGGCGGCTGAGGTCTCGTCGTTGCGCTGAACCTTCTTGCCATAGCCGATTGTATAGGTCACGGTAAAAGAGTATCTTGCATGATGGTCGGTGCCGAAGGTCGTGCGGTCAAAACTATAGTATTCACTTTTCAAAGATTCCTCATAGGTCTTCCATGACGTTTTGGCGAAATTATATGCCGATGCCATGAGATGCCAAGCTCCTTTCCCCCAGCCGACTGCAACCTGATATTTTGATGGCGTCCGACTGATTATTCCGCTGTGAGTCTGCTGATATTTACTTGGGGTCATATACCATCCGGAGAAGTAGAAATTACCCATAAAATAGGTCAACTGAGCCGTGCAGGTCAACTGACGGTTGCTCCACGCATAGTCGCCCGTGGTCTTGCGTATCCAGTATTGCGGACGCAGTTTGCCAATCAGTTTGCCTCCCAATAATTTTGCTGTCGCGCTCAGCCCTACATAATCGCTGAAATAATTACCTCCGTTGAAGTATTGACGCAACATTGTGCCGTCGGGACCGGCAGGTGAATAAAGTGTCACACATCTGTTCTTAATGAAACCGAAATACCCGTCCGCCGACAGTTGCCACCGGTTATTCGGCAGCCATGTATAGGAGATCATGGCGTTAGTGTATTTGTAATCCCTGAGGTCGGGCGTTCCCCTGTACCACATCAGTTCATCCTGCTGAAGCATATTCGGACTTTTCTGAGAAGCGTCCGGGAACATCGAGCCATGGTTGGCCGTGACATACAACTGATTCTTTTCGTTTGGCGACCAAGTGGCGTTTATATTGGTCTGCGGAAAATTATTGTCAGCCTTGAAGCCTGATATTCTGTTGGTCTCCCATATCCAGCCAAGACTTGCGCCCGCATTCCAGTTTTCATTAAAGATGTGTTGGTAATTCTGACTCATGAAGAAGATTCCTACATGGTATTTCTGGACGGATGGAGAATTTCCGGAATAGTTAATGATATTCCAACTGTGCTGCACACCTACATTTGAGAAAAAGCGGTTGCTCTTGTCCGGATTCCAATTCAGGTGAAGATACACGTCAAACTTATGGACATCCTCTTTAGCATCATTCTTTATAGTAAGATCATTACGCACAGTGTAAACGGAATTGGAGCTGTTGTTTCCGTAAGTATAATCGGCGTCAATATTCAGAGCCGCCGTTCCTGACAGCAGAAAGAAATAATTGCCGTTATATGTCAACGCCCTGTTCACAGAAGAAGCGTCCGTGAAAGATTCCGCCTCAGGCAAAAAATCAGTGGAATATCTCAGATTGTTATGCAGATCATTATGGGGTGTATTTGCCAGACTATAGGCCAGGCGGTTTGAGAACTGAAAATTCTCAGTGTGGTAATAGGCACGCAAACTTATAGCATTGCTGTTGCTGCGGAACAGGCTCGACTTGGTTTCCGAGATTCGTGTGATCTCCCTCGGGCCATCGCCAAATAAGTCGGTGAACCGGAACTGTTCGACAGAGTTCCGGCCGATGTGTCGGTTGGTGAGATAATTCTCGTCGGCAAAGATGTCAAACGTCATCCGCTTGTACTTCATTTTTGAATAGAGCGATCCCTCCGTGCTGTTAACTCCGAACGACTTACCGGCTGATAATTTCGTATAGCCGCCCCACTCGTATTTCTGCATCACAAAGTTGATCACGTATTTCGCACCTTGAAAACGTGCATCGGAAGGATGCATGAGATACTCGACCTTTTTCACATCCTTGGTCTGCATTCCCGCTAAATCCTCCGATGTGGCCGGAACATAGTCAATGAAGATCGATACCTCCTGACCGCTCGCTGTCTGCACAGCCTTGCTGACCGGGTCGACACTGATTTGCGGAATCGACATCATGGCGAGAAGCGACACTGCGTTTTGGGCAGCGTTCTTCTGACGGGTCATAGGAATATAGGTCGCTACTTCCGCATTAATACGCTGATTCGATGCCTCAATCACAACCTCATCGAGTTTGTTCGCATCGATACTGTCATTGTCGACAGTCTGTCCGAAGAGGGTCATCGAGACCAATAACCCCGTCATTACGAATGCTATCTTCATCTGATTGTTATTCTGATCGGTTTTCCGATGCAAAATTACAATCATAAATCCTCCCCCGCCATACCCAAAAGTGTATGATTGCACCTCATCCTGAAAAGTATCTCCGGCAGACAGTTATTTCAGAATTGCGCTTTGGGCGGTACCGCTACCATCCGCATGCGGAATTTTTATATTCCAAAGTTGAGGCGGAAATAGTTTTTTTATGTATCTTTGTGAAAGATCCGTGAAAAACAGAATATCATCCGGAGGCTGTTTTCCCGTCTGTCCATCCACCCGCGACTTGGCATGAATCTGAAACGAAATATATTTTTAGC
>CAMWGM010000020.1 GCA_947173755.1 uncultured Muribaculaceae bacterium | reverse complement strand
ATCCTTAAGCGCACCTTCGCTGAAGGAGAGCATCGATTCCTGGAGTTTGTATTTTGGAGAAAGGACTCCCGGGGTATCAGAGAAGACTATCTGATATTCAGGGGTATTTACGATGCCCATGATACGGTGGCGCGTGGTCTGGGCTTTGGAGGTAATGATGCTGATACGCTCGCCGACGAGGTCGTTCATGAGCGTTGACTTACCGACATTAGGATTGCCGACTATATTGACGAAACCTGCTTTGTGATCCATATTGATGATTATTGTTTATAAATCGTTTTCAATAATAACACTTGGCGGAGGGATAGAGTTCGGAAAGGGTAAAAGAAAGTGCGGTTCCCCGAAGAAGGAGAACCGCACATGTATGTGGTAGAGAATAATCTAAGATCAGAGATCCCAGATGATGTAGAGTGCGCCCCATGTGAAGCCGGCACCGAATGCGGTGAGAACAATCTTGTCGCCGGGCTTTAACTGCTCTTTAAACTCGGCGAGGCAGAGGGGGATGGATGCTGCCGAGGTGTTGCCGTACTTCTGGATGTTGACGAGCACTTTCTCGGGGGCGATGCCGAGACGGGAACCTACAGCCTCGATGATGCGGAGGTTGGCCTGATGGGTGCAATAGTAGTCGATGGTCTCGGCGGTGAGTCCGTTGCGCTCCATTACTTCGAGAGTGGAGTCGAGCATGTCGGTGACGGCGTGTTTGTAGACCATGCGGCCATCCTGGATGACATAGTGCTGCTGGGCGTCGATGGTCTCGTGAGATGCGGGGAGGACAGAACCACCGGCGGGCATCCAGAGGTGCTCCTTGCCGTCGCCATTGACGTGGAAAACTCCGTCGATGATACCGACATTCTTCTCGGTGGGCTCAAGCAGCATCGCTCCGGCACCGTCGCCGAAGAGAGGACAGGTGGCGCGGTCGTTATAGTTGACCATCGATGACATCTTTTCTGCTGCGACAACCACGACTTTCTTGCGGAGACCCGACTTGACATAAGCGGCGCCATCCTGAAGGGCTACGAGAAATCCGGCGCAAGCAGCCTGAATGTCGTAAGCGTAGGCGTTTGTCAGACCACAGTCGTGAGCGATCACGGAGCCTGTGGAGGGGAAACGGAAGTCAGGATTGGAGGTGGCGCAGATGAGGAGATCAACTTCTTCGGGTTTGGTGCCGGTCTGTTCGAGGAGAGCCTGAACGGCCTTCATGCCGAGATGAGATGAGCCTTTACCTTCCTCTTTGAGGATACGACGCTCTTTAATGCCGACACGGGTGGTGATCCACTCATCATTTGTATCGACCATCTTCGAGAGCATCTCGTTGTCGAGTATATCATCGGGGGCATAGGCAGCCAGCCCTGTGATGCGTGCGTTGAGCATTTTCGATTTATTATGGAATAAGATGAAAAGTATGGATACAAAAAACCGCACACTCTTCGGTCAACCGAGGGCTGGCGCACAGCCCGGACAGACTGAAGGGTGTGGGGATTTTTTGTGTTGTTGACATTGTGAGGGGGAGATGCGTCTATCGCTTAGACTGCTTCGTTCTTCTCGATGACGATGCGTCCGCGGTAGTAGCCGCACACACCACAAACGGTGTGATAGAGATGCCATGAGCCACAGTTGGGGCAAAGAGCGAGAGTGGGGACGAGGGCTTTGTCGTGGGTGCGGCGCTTGGCTGTACGGGTCTTTGATTGTTTGCGTTTAGGATGTGCCATGACTTCTTTATTCTATTCTGTTGTTTGTTATTATTCAGTGGTCGGAGGAATGAGGGAGGACGGAGACGGATTCCGACACATCGCTCAGAGCCTCGCTGACGGGGGAATTCAGGATTCGGAGTCGGGGTTTGACGAGAATTTCTTCAGGTCGTTCCACCGGGGATCGACGGGAGCCTGTTCGGATGAGCCGCCGGGGATGTCGGGAGCGGTGTCCATGTCGTCCATCTCGTCGATGAGTTGCGAGGTGAGAGGATCGTCCTCGTCGTCGGGCTTGGTGGCGCGATGCTTGCGCAGGAGGGCGCTCATGGCGCGGTTGCACTTGCCGAGGGGATGGACATGCTTGATGGGGATTGCAAGCGACACGGTGTCGTGGATCATATAACTGACATTAAGCGAATTGTCGCTATAGGGGATCACGAGGAGTTCGTCGGTCTCGTCGTAGTCGTCACCATATTTGACGGCTATGTCATAGGTGGTGTCGATGGGGAAAACGAGGTTGTCGAGACAGCGGTCGCAGATAAGCGTGACATCACCGGTGACGTGCATCGACAACGTGTAGAGGTCGTTCCTGTGCGTCACGGTGAGAAGTGTCTCGAGGTTGGCGTCGTGTATGTCAGAATTCTCCATATTCTTGAAGAACTGCTTGTCGAGATGGTAAGTGAACTCGCTGACGCCCTCGGGCAGAGTCTTCAGGGGGAGATTGAAAGCTGAAAATTTTCCCACGATATGAGTGTTTGCAAAAACTGTGCAAAGGTAGACATTTTTTTTGTAAACTCAAAAAATTTGTCCAAGTTTTTACGAAACTGCTTGAACAGCAAAACGATTTCGAGGCAAGGAGGGATTATTCCTTGACTCCGTAGGCGAGATCGCCGGCATCGCCAAGGCCTGGGACAATGTAGGAATGGGAATTGATCTCGGGATCGATGGCTCCGACCCACAATGTTGTCTTGTCGGCGGGGAAGGTGTCGCGGATATAGTCGACAGCCTTCTGGGAGGCAATGACCGAGGCTACATGGATGTGGGCGGGAGTGCCCTTGGTGAGAAGGGCGCGATAGCAGAGTTCCATCGATGAACCGGTTGCCAGCATCGGGTCGGCGATTATGACAGTCTTTCCGTCAAGGAGCGGTGAGGCGATATATTCGATGAAGACATCGAAGTTTTCTTTCTCGCGATATTTGCGGTAAGCAGAGACGAAAGCATTCTGGGCTTTGTCGAAGTAGTCGAGAAATCCCTGATGGAAAGGAATGCCGGCACGGAAGATGGTGGCGAGGACCACCTGCTCGCCGAGCACCTGACAACTTGCGGTGGCAAGAGGGGTCGTGACATCGACAGTGTCATAGTGCATGAGTTTTGAGATCTCATAGGCCATGATCTCGCCGATGCGCTGCAGATTGCGCCGGAAGCGGAGCATGTCGGTCTGGATATTGACGTCGCGCAACTCTGCCATATACTGGCTGACGAGCGAGTTGGAGCGGGCGAAGTTGATTACTTCCATAGTGCGGGGGGATGGGATTTAAGGGATGCGCCCTCGGCACCTTTGTCAGGCGGGGAGGGCGCAAGATTATTTTTGAAACTGATATTATTCCTTATTTTCGGTCTGAGGCTTGAGCCAGCGGTCGAACCAACGGAAGAAGAGGCGCTGCCAGAGGATAGCGTTCTGGGGCTTGAGAATCCAGTGGTTTTCGTCGGGATAGATAACCATCTCGGCAGGGATGCCGCGGAGTTTTGCAGCATTGAAGGCCATCTCGCCCTGCGATGAAAGGATTCGGTAGTCGAGTTCGCCGTGAGAAATCATGATGGGGGCTGTCCACCGGTCGACAAACTTGTGGGGCGACGCGGCGAAAGTGCGCTGAGCGACCGCGTTGTTCTTGTCCCAGAAATGACCGCCGAGATCCCCGGCGGCAACCCACTTTACCGCGGTCTCGAGATACTGAGCCTCGGTGTTGAAGATACCGGCATGGGCGAGGAGGGCGGCAAAACGTCCGTCGTGATTGCCGGCGAGCCAATAGACGGAGAAACCGCCGTAACTTGCTCCGGTGGCACCGATGCGGGCAGGATCGATGAAAGGATACTGCTTCATGTAGTCGACTGCCGAGAGATAGTCGCGCATGTTCTGGCCCGGATAGTCGCCGGAGATCTGGGCGTTCCACTCCGTGCCGAAGCCGGGAAGACCGCGACGGTTGGGAGCGATGACCACGTAGCCGTTGGCTGCCATGAGCGCGAGGTTCCAGCGATAACTCCAGAACTGGCTGACGGGCTGCTGAGGTCCGCCCTGGCAGTAAAGGAGCGAGGGATAGGAGCCTGTCTCGGAGAATTTCGGGGGATAGACCACCCAGACGAGCATTTCCTTTCCGTCGGTGGTGGGAACCATCTTCTTCTCTACCTTGGGCATGTCGAGGCCGGCGAGAAGCGAGGTGTTGACATCGGAAAGTTGGATTACTTTGCCGTCGGCATCGATGCGGACAACTTCGTTGGGATAGAGCATCGAGTGGCGGAGGGTGACGAGGCCGCCGTCGGCAAGCGGCTGGAGGGTGGCGAAGTCGGCCATCTCCTCGGCAACGACAGTTACAGCATGAGAGGCGAGATCGATGGAGAAGACGGGCTGAACGCCATCCTTCGGTGCGATGAAGAAGAGACCTTTGCCGTCGGGACGCCATGCAATAGCGTCGGCAGTGTAATCCCAATCGGTGGTGAGATCGGTTTTCTCACCTGTCGTGGTGTCGAGGACGAAGATACGGTTTTTGTCGCTCTCATATCCGTCATGCTCCATGGAGAGCCATGCGATGTAGCGACCGTCGGGGGAATATGCGGGACATGTGTCATATCCCATCATCCCCTCGGTGAGGTTTTTGGTCGAACCGTCCGCTATATTATATAGGTATAGATCGGAGTTGGTCGAGAGAGCGTATTCCATCCCGGTCTTCTTGCGCGATACGTAGATGAGGCTCTGCGAGTCGGGGCTCCATGCGAACGACTCGACGCCGCCGAAGGGACGCATGGGAGATTCGAAAGGTTCGTCGGCCATGATGTCGGTGACTCCCGAGAGTTTCGAGCCGTCGAATTCGGCTATGAAAGGATGGGGAATTTCGGTGACCCACTCATCCCAGTGCTTGTATAGGAGGTCGTCGATCACACGGCCTGTCGCTTCGGGCAGATCGGGATAGAGTTCCGAAGCAGGGTGAGAGTATTTGACAGTGGAGATTACCACTACCCTCTTGCCGTCGGGCGAGAAGAGGAAACCTTCGACACCTTTCTCGATGTTTGAGACGGGGCGACGGCCGGAACCGTCGGCGTTCATGACGAAAATCTGGGGAGCGCCATTGAAGGGGTAGGTGAATGCTATCTTTTCGCCGCCGTCGATCCAGCAGAAGTTTGATTCGCTTTTGGCAGTGTGGGTGAGGCGGGTAAGATTGGAGCCGTCGATATCCATCACATACAGATCGGCGTTGGAGGCGTTCTTCTCGACGCTTTCATAGGAAATGGCGAAAAGCACTTTCTTTCCGTCGGGCGAAACCTTGACGTCGCTCACGCGGCCGAGAGCCTCGAGGGCGTCAATGGTGAAGGCGCGGTCGGTGGAGGTGAATTCGGGACGGTCAATGATGTCCTTTTCGTCGTCAGACGATGATGCGCCCGAGCAGGCAGCCAGCGATCCACAAAGAGCAGCCGACATAATGAGGGTCTGAAATCGGTTCATGGTTTTATTTTGTCAGATACTGTGAGGAGATTGACTCGTGGGTGTGGACGCGACGGATGGTGTCGGCGAACAGGCGTGCTACCGAGAGAATCGTGGCTTTGCTGCACTTGTGGGTGAAGGGGATCGAGTTGGTGAAGATCATCTCGGTAAGCGCGCAATTTTCAACACGCTCGGAGGCGGGATCGCTCATAATGGCGTGGGAGCAGAGGGCGCGGACCGAGCGGGCACCGTTCTCCATCATGAGGTTGGCCGCCTTGGTGATGGTGCCGGCAGTGTCGACCATATCGTCGACAATGACGACATCCTTGTCCTTGACGTCGCCGATGACGGTCATGTTGGCGACCACGTTGGCCTTGGCGCGCTGCTTGTGGCAGAGCACGAGGGGCACGTTGAGATATTTGGCGTAGTTGTTGGCTCGCTTTGCACCGCCGACGTCGGGCGATGCGATGACGAGATTTTCGAGTTTCAGGCTCTGGATATAGGGAATGAAAACCGACGAGGCATAGAGGTGGTCGACAGGGATGTCGAAGAAGCCCTGGATCTGGTCGGCATGGAGGTCCATGGTAATGATGCGGTCGACTCCGGCAGTGGTGAGCAGGTTGGCCACGAGTTTGGCGGCTATCGAGACGCGGGGTTTATCCTTGCGGTCCTGACGAGCCCATCCGAAATAAGGCATTACGGCGATGATGGAGGCAGCGGAGGCACGCTTGGCGGCGTCGATCATGAGCAGGAGTTCCATGAGGTTGTCGGAGTTGGGGAACGTTGACTGCACGAGATAGACTTCGCATCCGCGGATTGATTCTTCAAAGGAGACTTCAAATTCGCCGTCGGCAAAATACTGGATATTCATCTGGCCAAGCTGGCAACCGAGGTCGCGGCAGATTTCCTCAGCCATGTAGTGGGATTTTGTCCCGGCAAAGATCTTGATTGGGGGTAAATTGTCAATCATGTGAGAGTTGTTGAAGAGTTGGTTGGGATTCCGAGTGCAAAATTACAAAAAACTTGCGATAAGTCACAATTATTCCACGCCTATATTTTGAGCCACGGTTGATGAAAAATGAAGCTCCGGATATCCTGTTGCTGCAATTCCCGCAAATCAAAAAGGCCCGCCTGAAAAGGCGAGCCTTATGTCAGACCGGCGTCAGGCCGATCGTGATTCGAGAGTCAGATGACGATTAGTTGATGAACTTAACGCCATTCTTGATAACGAGACCCTTGTAGTCCTCGTTAACGCGCTGACCATAGATGTTGTACATGGGAGCGTTAACGTTATCTTCAACGATAACATTTTCGATTTCGGAAGAACCACCGAAGAAAGTAAATGTCATTTCAGCAGGAGCTTCGTCACCAGTACCGTAAATGGTTACAACCGGGGGCTCGTTGGTGTAGATGAAACCAACGCTTGTCATCTTAGAACCCTGTGCACCATAGAGGTAAGAGCAACCTTCGTAAACGGGGAATGCGATAGCGCCGAAACCTGAAGCTTTTACATCGGTAGCCTCGTCACCGAGGACGATCTTTTCAGGCCACTTGATGGCAACGCCAGACACATACTTATCAAAGTCGGGTGCTTCTGCATTGAGATATCCGTCTTTGTCAGCGGGAAGAGCAAATTCGAGACGACCGGTGGGGAAAGCGTCGTTCTTTACCTGCATGCCCATCTGATAAGCAACGCACATTTCTTCTTCGCCTGCAAGACCTTCAAACACCCAGTAGTTCTTGTTCGTAGAATATTTGCTGAGAAGTACAACATATCCGTCCTTCTTAGCATCGAGACGGAAAACAGCACCAGAAGTAGCTGCAGTGGTGATAGACCAACCTGAGGGATTGCTGTTACCAACAGCACCGTCAGTAGTTTTACCACAGTCAACGCCGTTTACTTTAACGGAGTTGTAACCGTTTGCAGAGATGCCACTTGCACCCCAGTCATCAGCATAAGCAAGTTGGAGAACACCAGCTGCACCCTGAGCGATAACGGTACCAGCCTCCTGAGCCGACTTACCGGTCTCGGGGAAAGATGCGGGTTTTGCAAACCAAACGGCTTCTACTTCAGCCGACGCGCTCATAGCGGTTGCTACGAGAGCAGAAAGGAGTAAAAATTTACGCATGTAAATTAGGATTAGAAATAGGTGAATTAAAATAGTTGTTACGTGGAATATTATTCCAATGTTTTTCGCTGCAAATTTACAATTTTATTCAATATCATCCAATTATTTTTTAAAAAAAATCCGGGACTCCAAATTTTGGAGTCCCGGACATAATATCAGGTTTAACCAATAACGTTATTTCCTACCTTCAAAAGCGTACTGATAACTGTAAGACTTACGACCTTCCTTGACAATCTTGTTAAAATTCATAACAATCGTACCATCGGAAAGCACTTTGCCTGTAAAGAGGGGAGCGATATTATTACTTACAGGCTGATTGAAGGTGAATGAGGGATTGATATTGGCAACTGAGAAATCCTTGGTTTCGTCGAGACCTAGATCAGGACAATTCACCTTGATTTCGCAAATATACCGCTCGTCAGTAGGAGTAATGGTGATAGTTCCTTCACCAGTGGTAGTTGCACCATCAAAGGTACGCGACCAGGTACCGGTGTATACCCCTGCACAAGTCTTTTCGGGATTGGAGGGAGTACCGGGATCGACCTCCTCATACTTGTCCTGACATGCAGTCATAGCGAATGCCAGTACTGCAAAGAGGGCAAAAAATATTCTTTTCATATTTGATTGACTTAGAAATAATTTGAAAATAATCATTCTACTGAGAGAACAGAACGGTAACCCGGATTCTGATCGGCATCAGTGATAGAATTGTTATTTGAAATCACATTCTGGGGAATCGGACGGATAGTGCGGAATACACCATCGGCACCCTTCATTTCATCCAGAGAGGTAATAGCCCAGTTGAATGCAAGGTTGTAACGGATTAACTGGTGGGAACGACGAAGTTCACGCCAACGATCCTGTTCTGCATAACACTCGCGAGCATATTCGTCAAGAAGCACATCGAGCGCGGATGTAACAAACGACGCAGGGACAGTGTAAGCGGGGTCATACGAACCAAATGATGCAAGAGCGTTAAGACCGGCACGTTTGCGAACATCATTGATCTTCTGAAGAGCCTTAGTTTCATCACCGGAAAGGAGATATGCCTCAGCTGCATTAAGATAACACTTAGAGACATGGAACAGAACTATATCTCGATAATTACCATCAGTAGCACGCTGAGGGGTATCAGGATCATCCCATTTCTTACAAGAAAGTGAATTGATACCGGCAGTCTTGGAATAATCAATATACTTCATGGCAGCACGTCGTGAAACTGTACCATCTTTCTTAAAGTCCCAAAGATCAGCATTATCCGAAAGACGCATTGCGAGGGGATTTACAATGCCATAGTCATAGAGGTCTGTGCCTTCAATTTTATCAGGCGCCTTAATCTGCTCCTTATGAGCTGCAAACCAAGCATCGATTTCCGCATCAGTTGTATAATACGGGAATACCTTTACAGCAATACGCAACTCATCTAGTTTGGCATCAGGGAAATAGGGTGCATAATAACCACCATCTTTTCCCCAAACGGCGGTAGTACCATCAGACTTAGCATTATAAATAGTGGTCATAAAGAGATCCTCAAAGCGTGAGTCGCCTTTCTGAAAAAGCATTACAGCTTTTTCAGAGGGCAGATAAAGACCACCGCTCTTGATAGGCTTCATACCTGTCTTAAGACAGTTATCGAAATAGCAAGTATAATTATTGTGCATGAAATGACCGCCGGTTTCAACATCACCGATAGCTACCTCACGACAATAGTTTACAGAGAAGATTTCCTCAGCATTGCCTTCATTACGGGGATCCCATTTCTGGGCGTAGGTCATAGACAGAGCGGTTCCATTGATGGCAGCCTCCGCCCATTTAGCAGCCTCTCTAAAGTATTTTGTGTCATTAACGCTATACTTTCCGGAAGGGAGATCTGTAGGGCTGGTGCCGAGATCCCAACCTGCAGCAAGACATACCTCACCAAGAAGTGCTGCTACGGCCTGCTTATTGAACTGTCCGTCATGCTTGTTCTGGGTGAAGGTAGTGGTGTTGTAGAGGTCGGTCAACTCGGCAATCATAGCAGGATAGATTTCCTCCAGTGGAGTACGGGGGTAATCAATCGAAGCATCCTGAATGAAATGAGTGATGTAGGGAACTGCACCGAACTGCTGTGTAAGCAGGAAGTAGCCGTAGTTGCGGAGGAAAATACCGTGCTGAGCACATTCCGATCCTTCTCCGCCATAGTTGATCAAACCGTTGGCATACCAGATCAATTTGTAGGCATTCTTGTAGTAGTCATTGAGAGCGCTTGTTTCCGATGTTATCGCGAAACGCGCGAACTCTGTGTCGCTACCACTTCGGGGACACATATACATGTCAGACTGTGCATCGTGCATATCCACCTGAAAGGCGAATTTTGTCAGCATCTGGTAAGCAGTAGGAATAATGAGCTCAGGATTGGAAGAGAAATAGTCTTCCGCATTCTGGCCACCATTGCTCTTGTTATCGGCTTCGAGAGCATCCGAACAACCGGAAAGCGCCAACGAAGCAACGGCCGCAAAAGCGATATGTTTAAGAAATTTCATTGTGTTTTCGAGTTAGAAAGTGAAGATTAGAACTTGATGCTTGCACCAACCTGATAAGATACAACGGAAGGACCGTCTGTCTTGGTGGATGCCTCTGCCCATTCAGGATCGAAACCTTTATACTTGGTCCAGACGAAGGGGTTGGCAATTGTGCAGTAAATGCGGAAGTTCTTGCAACCGATATGCTTGAGGATATTCTTATGGAATGTATATCCGAGTGTAATATTCTTAACTTTTACGAATGAACCATCAACAAACGCCTTAGCCTGGTTCCACTGCGACTGATTCTTGCTTGCACCGGGGAATTCTCCGGAAGCAGTCGGGAAAGGATATGAGCCGTAGTGGGTCTCCTGCTGATATACAGCACCGACAACTGTACCGTCGGCATTGACGCCACCTGCATCAATGAGAGCACCTGCAGGGATATAGTAGTCGAACATCATCTTACCACGTCCACGGTCATGATAATCGTAATAGTCCGAATTCATGAACGGAGCATAGACTTTGTTACCCTGCTTTGCATAAAGCGAGAACGAGAAATCGATAGAACCACCGTTCTTAGGCAGATTATAGTTCATATTTGATGTCAAAGAACCGGTCCATTTGGGATCGCCATTATAGACAACCTTGTCATTTTCGTCATAAACGCCATCACCGTTAACATCACGGATGATAACACCACCTTCGGGGACACCATATGCTTCATAATAGTAGTCGCAAGCGCGAACCTGAGAACCGGGAGTGAAACCCTTCGCTACAGCGATGGGATGATCGGGAACAGTCATCATCTGATCTGTTACGATACCGTCCCATGCATAGCCGTAACGCATACCATAAGGCTGTCCAACCATAAGAACTGAGGTTACATTACCTGTATTAATCTCAGTGGAGTATCCGTTGATCTCGCGTACCTTGTTATTATTGTGAGCGAAGGTAAAGGTAGTAGACCACTCGAAATTGCGGTTTGTAATATTCACAGTAGTCAAGGCAATTTCAACACCGCGGTTTCTTACTTTACCGATATTTGTCTTCATAGAACCACCTCCGGACTCGATAGGAAGTTCGACGTTATAAAGAAGATCCTTTGAATCCTTGTTGTAGAAGTCAATTGATCCCGAAATACGGCTATTGAGGAAGCCAAAGTCAATACCTGCATTATATTCGGTAGAACTTTCCCAAGAAAGGCCCAAGTCTACGATAGAACCGGGATAGAAACCGGATGAAAGAGTATTTCCGAAAGGATAGAAGACGGGACCACCGATACCGACCAAAGTAGCATAGTTGCCTACGCCTTTATTATTACCTGTTTTACCGTAAGAGAGACGGAGTTTGAGGTTATTGATCCAGTCGATGTCGCGGAGGAACGCTTCTTCACTGGCACGCCATGCAAACGCTACAGAAGGGAATGAACCCCAACGATGACCCTTTGCGAATTTTGAGCATCCGTCCCAACGCATTGTGGCTGTCAAGAGATAACGGTCCTTAAATCCATAATTAGCGCGAAGAGCATATGAAATCATTGAACCTTCAGAATAGGAAGATTTGCCGGAACCCTCTTCGATACTACCGGATTGCAGATTCCACCAGTCAGATCCCTCCATAACTCCTACAGACTTCATTTCATAACTTTCGCTGTTAGACTTTTCGAATGAGAAGAGTCCCATCAAGTTAAGAGAATGGATCTTATTAAAGGTACGATTAAAATTCAAGATGTTATCCCAGGTGTAACCTACGCCAGTATAGTTCTTAGCCCATGCTGAAGCAGTCTCCGGCTCAGCATCATTGTAGGTTTTACCGGTAGTAGGATTGATGTAGCCGCTAAATGTCGCGTCTCGGTAATTATTAAATGTAGGTGAGAAGGTCGACTTAAAGTTGAAACCTTTCATAAAATCGAGCTGGATATAGATGTTACCGAGAGCACGATAAGTTTTCTTCTTATGTGAAGAATCCTGCATCAGATCGAGAGGGCTCTTGAAAGAAGAGAATTGGTATTCATTAGTTCCAAAGGCGGTATTCATACCGGGATAGTGGTTGATATTACCCTCAGAATCATAAGGACGGAAGAAGGTACATGTACGATAAGCCTGTGAGATTGCATTATCATCAGCATATTCATTCTCAAGATATGCAGCATTAAAGGTAAAGCCGCCGGAGATCACGCTATTAATTCTTGCATCGAGTGATCCTTTGAAAGTGTAAAGACGAGACTTATCACCCTCATAAATACCATCCTCAGAATTAATACCGGCGCCGAAGTGATAACTTACTCTTTCAGAGGCTCCGTTGATAGCGATATAGTGATTCTGCTGCTGCCCGTTCTTGGTAACCATGCCGGGCCAATCATAAGATTCACCGTTGGCAAGCATCTCTTTAAGCACATAAGGAGATGTGGGATCCTTGGAATCTTTCTGAATGAGGCACTGACCAAGAGTAGCGGCAGACTTCATTGTGTAAGGAACCTGAGATCCTTCACCGACAGATTCTGTAAAACGGAGGAAACGATAGTTATACGCAAACTTAGCATCAGCAAATTCCGGCATGCGGGCCACTTTATTATAGCCGTAATAGCCATCATAAGTAATGGTCGCATCTACGTTCTTGCTAACATTGAGGCCGCCCTTTGTGGTGATCATTACAACACCCGCAGTAGCACGTGAACCGTAGATGGCGGTAGACGATGCATCTTTGAGGACGTCGATACGCTCGATATCCTGCGGGTTGAGGAAGTCGATATCGCTACACATGACACCGTCTACAACGTAGAGAGGAGTCGTTTGAGATTCGATGGACGACTTACCGCGGATTTCAATATTGATACCCCCATTGGTACGACCGGTTGATTTGGTGATATTCACACCGGGGGTTGTACCCTGAAGGTTTTCGAGGACCGAAGGAGCACCCTTGGCATTAAGAGCTTCGGTTCCAACAGAAGAAATAGAACCGGTGAGGTCGGATTTCTTCATCGTACCGTAACCGACAACGACGACTTCGTCGAGCAACTCAGCATCCTCCTTGAGGACGATCTTGATGGAGGTGCGACCGTCGATGGCGACTGTCTGAGAGGTGTAGCCCACGTAGGACACCTCGAGTTTGCCCTTGGGGGAGACATTTTTGAGGGTGAAGTTACCGTCGAGGTCGGTAGCGACACCGTTGGTGGTACCTGCGACGAGGACAGTGGCGCCCATGAGGGGCTCGCCTGACGGATCCTCAACCGTACCCGAGACGGTGATGTTCTGCGCCGAGACTGAGAGGCCGAGGCAGAGCATCAGGATTGCAATCGTGGCTTTGCAATGAGAGATGAAGGAGAACCTTCGTGTCAATTGCCCACGGTTTGTGTTCTGGTCTTTCATGCTTTGGTTAAAAAATGGTTATGTTCTTGCAATTGGTTAGTGAATATTATCTTTTCGAAAGTTTTGAAAGTGTTTGGGATGAATAGGATGTGTGTGTTTGACGATGAGTGTAGATATGTGTTTTATAGATTAATAATTCGGGTTGTGTTTTCTCGGTTGTTTTTTATGTCAGCGTTTCCCGATTAAAGAAAACGTGTTGAGCAGTAATATATTTGGTAAGATTTAAGAGTTTAACAAATTTTAAGTTATTGCCATAGGTGCGCGTTTGCCCCAATGA
>CAMWGM010000019.1 GCA_947173755.1 uncultured Muribaculaceae bacterium | reverse complement strand
GCCGTGACGTGCGCCTGAAGAATACGCTCGACACCCTCAACGTAGGTCGCGCAGCACTCGTCGGCAAGACCGGCAACGACTATACCATCGCCAAACTTCTCGGCAAGTCGTCAGAGGTTGACAAGATCACCGTCGACTTCATCGCTGTCCAGGCCACTCCCGCACAGACCGACTCGCTTCTCGCAGTGCTCAACTCGGGTGCCGCTTTCGACTCGATCGCAGCATCTCCCCTTGCAGTCCAGTCGCAGAAAGGCCTCGAACTCTCGATGCTCGATCCCCAGATGGGCGATCTCGCTCCTGAATTCTCTTCGGCTGCTGTCGGCCGCTGGTTCACCCCCGACACCGTCGCAGGCGCAGCCCGTCTGTTCCGTGTAGCCGACCGTACCGCTCCTGTTGTCGTCTATGACATCGCTCAGGCCCAGTTGACCGTCGAACCTTCAGCCACAACAGTCAACAATCTCGAAGCCGGTCTTCAGACATTCCTCAACTCAGTCCACAACGCGACCGAGTTTGCCGACTCAGCCCGCAACGCAGGCTTCTTCGCAATGCCCGCCACAGTCACTGCCTCGAGCCCGATGCTCGGCAACCTGCCCGACTCGCACAACGCTGTCGCCTGGACCATGGAAGCCAAGAAGGGTCAGGTGTCGCCCATCTTCGGCGACCTTCAGAGCGGACGTTTCATCGCTGTCGCTCTCCGCGACATCTACAAGGATTACACTCCCGTCACAGATCCCGAACTCAACACCGTCTACGCCGCACGCGCCCGTGCTGAGAAGAAGGCTGCCAAACTTATCGCCGACTATCAGGGTAAAGCCAACGACGTGGCCGGTTACGCAGCCCTCATGGGCGTAAGCGTCGACACCACCGACGTCAACTTCTCGCAGACCATGGTGCCCGCCATCGGCGCACGCGAATCAGCACTCCAGGGAGCCGTCGCCGCTTCGGAGAAGGGTAAACTCGTAGGCCCCATCAAGACCAACAACGGCGTGGTGGTCCTTCAGGTGACCGACGTCACCACCGAAGGCCGTCCCTATGTGGCTGAAGAGTATGCCGCACGCTACAACGGTCAGCGCGGAGCCCAGGCGCTCGGCAACAACCTTCCCGCCATCCTTATCGGCAACAAGAAGGTCGACAACAAGATGACCACATTCTACAAGTAATCTCCCTCATTCAGGGAAATACGTCTTACGACCCGGCTTCGCTCAATCTGTCAGCGAAGCCGGATTTGTTTTGCCCACGCCCGTGACCTTCGCCGAATTTTGGCGCAATATCGTGGTGATTTCGTGAAAATTTCTTATCTTTGCGCTCAAATCGCATTGTAACAATGAATATCTCCTATAACTGGCTTAAGAAGTATATCGATCTCTCCCTGACTCCGGAGCAACTCGCCGATGCCCTCACGTCCATCGGTCTCGAGACAGGCTCGGTGGAAGAGGTCGAGAGCATCCGCGGCGGTCTCAAAGGCATCGTGATCGGTAAGGTTCTCACCTGCGTCGAACACCCCAATTCCGACCATCTCCACATCACCACAGTCGATCTCGGCACAGGCGAACCGGTGCAGATCGTGTGTGGCGCTCCCAACGTAGCCGCTGGTCAGACGGTAGTCGTCGCGACGGTCGGCACCACACTCTACGACGGCGACAAGGAATTTCAGATCAAGAAATCCAAGATCCGCGGCGTCGAGAGTTTCGGTATGATCTGCGCCGAGGATGAGATCGGTGTCGGCACCTCCCACGACGGCATCATCGTGCTTGCCGACGGTGCAGCCGCCCCCGGCACACCCGCAGCCGAATTCTACGGTCTTACTTCAGACTATGTTCTCGAAGTAGATCTCACCCCCAACCGCATCGACGCAGCCTCTCATTATGGCGTGGCACGCGACCTCAACGCATGGTTGCTCCATCACGATCGTCAGGGAGGAGGCTCGCTCCACCGTCCGTCAGTAGAAGAATTTGCCGTCGGGGCATCCGAAGGAGGCGTTACCGTCAAGGTTGAGAACACGGAGGCGTGCACACGTTACGCCGGCGTGACCATCAAGGGTGTGACAGTCAAGGAGTCTCCCAAATGGCTTCAGGATCTTCTGAATGCCATCGGACTCCGCCCGATCAACAACGTGGTCGACATTACCAACTTCCTTCTCATGGGAATGGGTCAGCCGCTCCACTGCTTCGATGTCGCAAAGATAGCCGGAGGAGAAATCATTGTCAAGAATGCCCGCGAAGGGGAGAAATTCGTCACTCTCGACGGCGTCGAGCGCACCCTCGACGCACGCGACCTCATGATCTGCAACACAGAGGCGCCGATGTGTATCGCCGGTGTCTTCGGAGGTCTCGACTCGGGCGTCACGACCGACACCACCGATGTTTTCCTCGAGAGCGCCTGCTTCAATCCCACCTCGGTGCGCAAGACAGCGCGCCGTCACGGCCTTTCGACCGACTCATCTTTCCGTTTCGAGCGCGGCGTCGATCCCAACGGCTGCCTCTACGTGCTCAAACTCGCTGCACTGCTCGTGAAGGAACTTGCCGGTGGAACCATCACAGGCCCCGTCAGCGATATATATCCCGTCGTGACCGAACCGGCTGAAGTCACGCTCGGCTTCGACTATACAGACTCGCTAATCGGAAAACATATCGACGCCGACACAATCATCTCGATCCTCCGCAGTCTCGAGATGGAGATCACCGGTGTCGATGACAAGCAAGTGAGCATGAAGGTGCCCACCTACCGTGTGGATGTCACCCGTCCCTGCGACGTCGTCGAAGACCTCCTGCGCATCTACGGATATAATAATGTGGAGATCTCGGAGACACTTCACTCGGCGCTCACCACCAAGAGCCGCCCCGACGAAGACTATCGCCTGCGCTCGCTCATCTCCGAGCAACTCTGCGGCGAAGGCTTCAACGAGATCCTCAACAACTCGCTCACAGCCGAAGCCTATTACACCGACTTCGCCCCCTATCCCGCCGACCATTGCGTCAGACTGCTCAATCCTCTGAGCAACGACCTCAACGTGATGCGTCAGACCCTCCTGTTCGGAGGTCTCGAAAGCCTCGCCCACAACATCAACCGCAAGGAGTCTGACCTGCTGATGTTCGAGTTCGGTAACGTCTATGCTTTCAATCCATCGGCACTCTCCACTCAGGACAATATCCTCGCCCCCTACTCCCAGGCTTCACGACTCGCCATCTGGATGACAGGCCGTCTGCGCTCCGCCTCATGGGTGCGCCCCGAAATGGCAGCCACGATCTACGACCTGAAGGCTGTAGTGGCGAATATCTTCGCCCGCCTCGGTCTCAATCCTGCCGAAATCCGCCTTACCTCCTCTGAATCGGCTCTCTACACCGCCGGTCTCGACATCGCCACCCGCTCGGGCAAACACCTCGGCTCGCTCGGCACACTCTCACGCAAGGTGACCGCGAAGACCGACATCAAGCAGGAAGTATTCTATGCCGAACTTGACTGGGATGCACTCGTATCGCTCTCGCTCCGCACAAACGTCACTTTCGCGCCGCTCCCCAAGACCCAGCCCGTCAAGCGAGACCTGGCACTCCTGATCGACAACGCCATCACCTTCGACCGGATCGAGCATACCGTCCGCGAAAGCGAGCGCCGCCTGCTGCGCGACGTCACCCTCTTCGACGTCTACGAAGGCGATAAACTCCCTGCCGGCAAGAAGAGTTATGCCATATCCATCACTCTTCAGGACGATGAGAAGACACTTCAGGACAAGCAGATCGACGCCGTCATGCAGAAGATCATCACCAACCTCACCAAGAAACTCAACGCTGAACTGCGTTAATCCATAAACCCTCTTAACGAACCAAAACTTACACCACATCGACACCGCCGAGCGCGGATCGAAAAAATACCTACCTATGGGAAGAGCATTTGAATATCGTAAAGCCCGTAAACTCAAACGCTGGGGCAATATGTCGCGCACTTTTACGCGCATCGGTAAGGAAATCACCATCGCCGCCAAGGCAGGCGGTCCCGATCCCTCCACCAACCCACGTCTGCGCGCGCTCATGCAGAATGCCAAAGCCGCCAATATGCCCAAAGACACTGTCGAACGCGCCATCAAGAAAGCCACCGACAAAGATGCCGGCGACTACAAGGAAATTTCTTACGAAGGCTACGGCCCCTTCGGCATCGCCATCTTCGTCGAGGCCGCTACCGACAACAACACTCGCACAGTAGCCAACGTCCGCTCCTACTTCACCAAGCATGGCGGCTCGCTCGGAACCCAGGGCTCACTCACATTCCTCTTCGAGCACAAGTGTGTCTTCAAGATCAAACCCAAAGAAGGTGTGGGTCTCGAGGATCTTGAACTCGAACTCATCGATTACGGTGTCGACGAACTTGAGGATATCGTCGACGAGGAGACCGGCGAAGAGCAGATCGTGCTCTACGGTTCTTTCGAGTCATACTCCGACATCCAGAAGCATCTCGAGGAGAACGGCTATGAGATCATCTCGTCAGAATTCGAGCGCATCCCCAACGACCTCAAGGAAGTGACTCCCGAACAGCGCGCCACTCTCGACAAACTCCTTGAGAAACTCGAGGACGATGAAGATGTGCAGAACGTCTTCCATAACATGAAGGAAGAGGACGAATAATCCGACCCCTTCTGTCTCCGATCCCGTCTAACGGGCCGCTCCATCATCCTCAGCCGGGACGGAGCGGCCTGATTTTCATTTTTTAACTCCCCCGACACTCATTTCGGGGGAATTTTGAGTATTTTTGTAGTTGACTATGAAAATTTCAGCCGCGAGTGTGGCCGGCGCACTCCTGAAATACATCATCCCCCCCGTCGTCACGGTCGGTCTCTGCTGGATGCTTTTCCGCAACATCGATCTCTCCGAGATGCTCGGGGTGGTGAGCCGCGACTGTGCCGTGGGCTGGTTGCTCGGATCGCTCGCTCTCAACATAGCCGCGCAGGTTGCACGCGCGGTGCGCTGGCGCATACAGTTGAAAGCCCTGGGCGTCAATCCCTCCCTCTGGCTCACTACGCTCAGCATCTTCGGCACCTACGCCGTCAATCTGATCTTCCCGCGCCTGGGCGAATTATGGCGCACAGGTTTCATCGCAAAGCGTCAGGATGCTCCCTTTTCCTCAATATTCGGCTCGATGGTTGCCGACCGTTTGACCGATACAATCTGTGTAGGCCTTCTCACGCTCCTCGCGTCACTTCTCGCAGGACCGCAGGTCAAAGCCTATCTCATGCAGGATCCCGACCGTTGGGAACGTATCATGGCGATCGCCGGTTCGCCATGGCTATGGGCCGCAATCTCGGCATGCGTGGCAGGCGGAATTCTGATTCTGATCCGCACACGCCACCGTGGAGGGATTGCCGGACATGTGCGAAAGTTCGTGGCAGGGCTCTGGGAAGGTTTCGCCGTGATCCGCACGATGCCGGGACGCGGACGCTGGCTTCTGATGACAACTCTCATTTGGGGCGCCTACTTCTTCGGACTCGGATGCGCTCTCTTTGCATTCCCCCTTACAGCCGAGGTGCTCGTCCATGGAGGACTGACAGCACTCCTGGTGTGCTTCGTGCTCAGCAGTCTTTCGATGGCAGTGCCTTCAAACGGCGGTATCGGCCCCTATCAGTGGGCGCTCATGTGGGCACTCAGTCTCTACGCCTCATCGGTCGACGGACTCACCCGGACCTATACGGCCATAGTGGCCAACACCATTATGGGAGCATCGACCATAATGCTCATTCTGCTCGGCATCCTCACCTTCGGGTGGATCGCCTTCAATCCTTCCTCCAAACCGAAAAAATAATCCCGCCATGAACTACCGTATATTCCCCCCCGAGGAGATCATCGAGACCACCCTCACCCTACCTCTCTCGAAAAGCATCAGCGCCCGCTCAATCATCATAAACGCCCTGACTCCGGATGCCCCCGAATTGCCTGACGCAGCCGACTGCGACGATACACGCGCACTGCTCAAGGCTCTTGCCGAGCCTGACGCTACAGAAATCAATATCGGCGCCGCAGGGACCGCAATGCGCTTTCTGACAGCCTACTTCGCCATTCAGGAGGGTCGAGATGTGCGCCTCGACGGATCGGAACGCATGCGCCGGCGCCCCATCGCACCACTGGTCGACGCCCTGCGCCAACTCGGAGCCGACATCTCCTATGAAGGGGAGGAGGGTTTTCCGCCTCTGCACATCCGCGGCAGACGTCTCCGTGGAGGGGCGCTGACCATCGACGCCTCGATCAGTTCGCAGTTTGTCTCGGCTCTTCTCATGATAGCCCCCCTGCTTGAAGGCGGCCTCACACTCACTCTCCGCGGTCAACTCGTGTCGCGACCCTACATCGTCATGACCCTCGGACTCATGGAGAGAGCCGGAGTGGAGAGCGACTTCTACCTCGACACGATCACCGTCCCGGCCGCTACATACCGGCGGGGACTCCCCGACGCCGAGCCTGACTGGAGCGCAGCCTCGGCATGGTATGAGATAGCCGCCATTTCGTCAGGTTGGATCACTTTCACTTCTCTCCCCGAACTCTCGCTGCAGGGGGACCGGGCCTGCGCGGCACTCTACGCATCCCTCGGAGTCAACACCACATTCACCTCCGACGAGGGCACGTCGCTATCCGCCAATCCCGACCAGTCGCCGCGCCTCGTCCACGATTTCACCGACACCCCCGATCTGGTCCAGGGAGCCGTGGTCACCTGCGCGATGCTCGGCATTCCCTTCCGCTTCACCGGGCTGAAGACTCTGGCCATCAAGGAGACCGACCGTTGTCAGGCTCTCGTCAACGAACTTTCCAAAATCGGCATCCTTCTTCGCCGCGAGGCTGACGACACACTCGTCTGGGAAGGGGAGCGGCGCCCGTTCAATGAACTTCCCGTCTTCGAGACCTACGAAGACCATCGCATGGCCATGGCTCTCGCGCCCGTCTCGCTCTTCATCCCCGGCACCGTCATACTCAACCCCGATGTGGTGTCGAAATCCTATCCCGGCTACTGGGATCAGTTGCGCGAAGCCGGATTTGCTATCGTCGATGCCGACGCGCCTCTTCCCGAACCGACCGAAACAATATGACAGGAGCACTCATCATACTCGCCGTCACCGTCGTGACCGGCTTCATCCTATGGCTCACCCATCGCCCAGAGCGGCCCACGGCGGAAGAGCCGGCTGCGACCCGGGAAACGTCTGACGACGGTCTGTGTTGCGGCGTCCACGCCATCTGTGAAAAACAGATGCGTCTTGCCGAAGGGCCGGACTACTTCGACGATGAAGAACTCGACCGCTTCCGAGGGCGCGATCCCGAAAATTATACTCCCGACGAAATCGACGAATTCCGCGAAGTGATGCTGACCATGCGCCCCGATGAAGTCTATGCCTGGGCATCGGCGCTCACTCGCCGTGACATCCCCTTTCCGGTCAAACTCCGGCCCGAACTCCTCCTTCTGATTGACGAAAATGCTTGAATACGAATTTTTCCGAAACGCTCTCGCCGGTGTGGTGATGCTCAGCATCGCCTCGGCCATCATCGGCACCTATATCGTCAGCCGCCGTCTCGTCTCGATTTCGGGCGGAATCACCCACGCCTGTTTCGGCGGCCTCGGTCTCGGCTACTGGCTCGGCGTTAGCCCGGTGGCTATGGCGGCACTGTTTGCTGTGGCATCATCACTCGGAGTCGACCATCTCGCCCGTCGCCACAACGTGCGCGAAGACTCCGCCATCGCTGTAGTCTGGGCGCTTGGCATGGCGCTCGGCACACTCTTCATTTTCCTCACTCCCGGTTATGTGCCCGAACTCAACTCCTTCCTTTTCGGCAACGTGCTGACCATCAGCCGACTCGACCTGCTCCTCTTTGCCATCTATCTCGTTGTGCTTGCTTCAGGATTTCTTCTCTTCAGAAACACCATCATGCTCTGCGCCTTCGATCCCGATTTCTGCCGCGTGCGTCGCGTCAGGGCCACTCTCGTCTCGACGGCCATGACTGTCATGATCGCTCTCTGCATAGTTCTGACCATCAAGATGGTAGGGGTAATGTTGCTCATGTCGCTCTTCTCGCTGCCACAAATGACGGCCGAATGCTTCTCGCGCCGTTTCAGCGGCATCATGTGGCTCTCCGTTCTCATCTCTCTCGGCTGCAGTGTCGGCGGGCTCTTTCTCTCGACTGTCATCACTGTCCCCTGCTCGGCTCTCATCGTCATCATCATGGCCATACTCTTTTTCGCTGCCAGACTGATAAAATTGTGCGCCTGACCCGTTCTCTGGGGTAATTCGCTATCCGCAAGGCAGTTTGAAAAATGATCTGAAACTTTCAAACCTATTTCAAACCTGAAACTGAACAAAAACTGAACTTTTTCATTACGATTTATCACTGAAATTTGCATAACTTTGCAGTTATGCAAGAATGTCAGTGTTTCGAAAAGGTTCAGTGCTTCTCCCGCCTCTCTTTTAGCCGGACTCAAAAATCCATGCGTCCGGCCATCCTGCTGATTGCCCTGACAATTCTGTTCGGAGCATGCACCCGCTTTTCCGGCACCGACGCGCGCCTCGAGCGGGCAGCCGCGCTTGCATCCGAATCTCCCCGAGAGGCCCTCGCCATCCTCGACTCCATCCGCCCGGACTCGCTTTCAAAAGCCGATCGTCATCTTTATGATTTCCTGACCGTCAAAGCCTCCGACAAAGCCTATATTACGCCCGGCTCCGATTCGTTGATCCTCTCGGTGATCGCCTATGCCGCCGATCACAGCAGAGTCATTCCCTACGGCGAGGCACTCTACTATGGCGGACGCGTATATTCCGAACTCGGCGACTACCCCACCGCTCTCTCCTACTTCCATCAGGCCCTCGAGGAGTATCCGCCATCCACACCCGACCAACTTCAGCGGGCCACAATCCTCAGCCAGAGCGGACAATTGCTTAAAAATTTACGACTCTACGATGAGTCATTGCCCTATGTTCGCGAGGCTATAAAAATAGATTCCATTATCGGTGATTCACTCAAGTTAATGTATAACCATCAATTGGCCGGTGCTATCGAAATTCGACGCGAAAAATATAATAATGCCCTCCAACATCTTGGTCAGGCACTTGAGTTTGCTCGATATTCCGGAAACTATCAAGCCACGAACAACTATTATTTATCACGTATAGCATATCTCACCAATAATTATAAAGAGGCTCTGCGACTTATACAATCTACGTTATTATCAATCGATTCATTAGGAATCGAGAGTGCACGGACTTTAGCAATAGCAATATATCGTGAGAACGGCCTTAGTGATTCCGCTGCAATAATGGCTCAGGAAATAATCCACTCTTCTTCTCTCCCACATCGTATCGTTGGCTTTAGGATGGCTTTTTCTGAACCGCTTCGTCCATTCATTCCGGTTGATTCAGTCGAATCATATCTTAACCGTTATCAGGATGATCTGGAAACTGTAAGAGCCCAAAACAACGACGAGGCTACTATTATCCAAAACGCGTTCTACAACTATAAGAAACATAGGATAGATAAGGAGCAGGCAGAAGAAAAAAGTCATAAATATCTGATGGCGGTATATCTGATATCATTGGTATGCCTGCTCCTTATAGGGATTGTGTTTATCCTCAAGTATCGCTCCGCAAAAAACATGTTGCGCCTTCAGGCCACCATTTCCAAACTTCAGGCAATAAAAAATGCTCTCCCCCAACAACCGGAAAATCACGTGCCACCTACTGACACACTCTCCCTTCGCGATAAACTCATAAAGGAAATCGAATCTTTAGCGACATCTGATCCTGCAGCACTCGACAAGAGAGTTGTCGACTCCGACCCTTACAGGCACATTTCACTCGCTCTCGATTCCGGAGATCTCATCCCTGACTCATCTCCCCTCTGGAGGAGTTTTGACTCGGAGATCAGTCAGGCATATCCCCGCTTCTTTGAACGGATAAACATCCTTTCAGTCCAGCCGCTCACCCGCGAAGAGCGTAACATTGTGCTGCTCATAAAAGCAGGCATATCATCCGCCGATATGGCCCGAATTGTCGGCAGAGGCAAGAGCACAATCAACTACCGCCGAAGCAACATCAGCAACAAACTGTTTGGCGAAAAAATCCCTAACAAAACCCTCGATCGGTTAATCCGCTCCCTATAAAACCGGTTTGAAAAGATATTTGAAACTTTCAGTCCCTTTTTCAGACCAAAACTGAACAAAAACTGAACTCAAGATTTACAATTGATATTTTAAAAATCCGTAACTTCGTAGCGAATTACAAAAATATCACTTGTTTGAATATCCTGATCTTAGTGACAACGAGGATCGAACACCTACAGCAGGAATTAAAGTATTGTAAGCACCGGTACTAATCATGTTCCATTATCTTAAATTTTATATTTATGCAGAAATCATTCATATTTCAGACACAGGCTTGGATGACAGCAGGGCTCGGTGCTATGTTGTTGGCTGCTTGTTCGTCAGACGAGCCTAAATCTCCCACAACTTTCGAGCCGTATGTCGAGATGTCGCTGACCGATGAAGAACTGGCTGTGGCCAACTCGCAGACAGGAGTCTCCATTGACATGTATAAAGCCGCCGATGATCTTTATGGCGCCGACAAATCAAACTTCGTGTTCTCTCCACTGAGTGCTACCCGTGATGCAGCGGTATTGGTAAACGGAGCCTTGGGAGAAAGCCGTAGCAGACTGATGAGTGCGCTCGGTTTCTCAGGCAAAGAGACTCTTGCGGACATGAACACTTTCTATGCCAAACTTAAGCAGCATCTCGAAACGGCCGACAGCCGCTCGACTGTAAAAATGTCATCATCGTTCTGGGGAGCCGAGAAACCTCTCAAGGATTTCGAAGATTTAGTTGCCGGTAACTATGGCACGACATTCGGACTACTCACCGCCGATACCGAATCTAATAAAAATGCCATAAACAAATGGGTGGAAGATGCTACCGCGGGATTGATGAAAGACTACCTTACTCAGGGTTCTTCAGGTGAAGAGATCAAGGTGCTCGATGCCCTCTATTTCAACGCTACGTGGGGCACGCGACCCGAAGAGGGTGGAGGCAAGGGGCGTTTCTACAATCACGATGGCCGTACATCGAAAGTCAATCAGTTCAAGTTTTTCAGTGCACACGAACTCGTGGAAGATAATCTGATGGCAGTCCGTACTTATTATGGCAACGGCGCGTATGCGATCACTTTCGTTCTTCCCGATCCCGGTTATAAGCCTTCTGATGCCATTGCATCTCTCTCGGCTGAAAAGTGGGGCGAATGGCAGAAAGTATTCGCGGCTCTCGATAAATATGATTATGATCAATTATACAGCGAAAGCGGCCTGAAATATGTGAACGATTTTATGTATGACTGCGAACTGATTGTGCCGGAGTGGACTGTCGAGTCGAAACTCGACATCCGTCCTATCTACGAGACGGTCGGACTGGGCGAAATATTTGACGGAAAAGCAGATCTGAGCGGCATCTATGGTTCAAAGGCCATTTTCAACCAAGCATCACAGACCCTGAAGTTCAAAACCGATGTCAACGGTACTGTTGCCGTGGCCGTAACAGAGATTAGCGGCGACATAGCCGTTTTATCACCTATCGTAGAAATAGACCATCCGTTCGCTTATATCATATCGGAAAGCCGGTCGGGTGTCATTCTTTTCGCCGGTGTGGTCAATCAATTGTGACATGTTTCAAAAAATTCTTCATAAGATTTCTGAATGACCCCTTAAAGGGATATGGAAATTCTATCATTCGAAAGTTTATTTCCACCGATTCTATTTATACCGGCCACTGGGACGGCAATGAGTATTTCAACCGATTCTCATAGGAACCTCCGAGTTGATGATATAAAGTAAGTGTTTGACGCAGCCTGAGACGCCCCTCTCAGGCTGTTTTGTTTTCGGCCCGGACCCAAATTTTTTGTTAACGCTGAGGCCTTGGTTTTCGGAAAAATAAGCATTCTTTGTGTCGCTTATCACGAAAAAAATTATTACATTTGCATGCGGTTTTAGTCGCTGCAACAAATATGAAGATATTTACCACTGACAACATACGGGCCATCGACCGATATACCATTGAGCAAGAAGGAGTTAGTTCGATGGAGTTGATTCATCGCGTGGCCGAGGGAGTGGCGGGTGAGATCGTGAGCCGCTTCAATCCCTCAAAACCTACGCTGATTTTTGCAGGTTCGGGCAACAATGGCGCCGATGCTCTGATCGTGGCCAAACTGCTGATAGAAGCCGGATTCCGTCCCCACATAATCCTCTTCAACTTCAAGGGATGCTCGCTGTCGCGCGACTGTCAGGCCGCCAAGAACGAACTGCTCTCGTCGGGGCTCAAGGTAGATATGCTCGAAGTTTTCGACAGCGCCGAACTGCCCTACATCATGCCCCAGCATCTCGTGATCGACGGCATGTTCGGATCCGGGCTTCGCGATCCTCTGACCGGCGGCTTCATGTCGCTTGCACGCAACATATCCGAAAACGGCGCAACCGTCATCTCGATCGATGTGCCTTCGGGACTTTTCGGCGACTGGAACAGCCGCATCCTTGCGCGCAACGTCGTCCACGCCCATCTGACGCTTTGTGTCCAGTTCCCCCGTCTGGCGTTTTTCCTGTCAGACAATGCCGACCTTGTGGGCACATGGAAATGCATCGATATCGGTCTGTCTAAGAAAGCGATAGCCGAAACTCCTACAAAATTCTACTATGTCGAGCGTTCAGATGTGGCCGATGTGCTTAGGGTCAGACCTGCTTTCAGTTCGAAAGCCGACTACGGCCACGCCCTTCTCATCGCCGGCTGCTACGGCATGATGGGAGCGGCTCTGATGGCCGCCCGCGGTGCCCTCAGAGCCGGTGTAGGCAAACTGACCGTCCACTCCGCGCGCTGCGGTTTCAACGTCATCCAGGGACAGGTGCCCGAGGCGATGTTCTCGCCCGATCCCTCCGAAATCCTCATCTCCGACATGACCCCCCGACTGACCTATTCGGCCATCGGTGTCGGCCCCGGAATCGGCGTCAACGATGCTACTCAGGGAGCGCTCGAGACCCTCATCAAGAGCCAGAAGCGGCCGATGGTGCTCGACGCCGACGCCCTCAACATCCTGGCACGCGTGCCGCGCCTGACCGATCATATCCCTCCCGGGAGTATCCTCACGCCACATGCGGCCGAATTCGACCGTATTTTCGGTGTGCAGCCCTCGGCCGAGGCCCGACTGCTCAAAGCCATCGAGATGAGCCATAAATACCGCATAATAATCGTGCTCAAAGGTCACTATACCGCCACGGTGCGTCCCGACGGGATCGTGTCGTTCAACTCCACAGGCAATCCGGCCATGGCGACCGCCGGCGCAGGCGACGTCCTGACCGGCGTCATCACCGCTCTGCTTGCCCAGGGTTACAACCCCGAGGCAGCCGCAGTGGCAGGTGTCTATATCCACGGTCTTGCCGGCGATCTCGCCGCTCAGGCTGAAGGCAGTTACGGCACGACGGCTCTCGACATAGCAGCCCACATCGGGCGGGCCATACGCACCATCATGGGTGGCTGAAAGTTCATTCTACAACGGGAATAATTGAAAATGAAACTACTGAGATTTATCACATCGGCACTGATCTGCGCCGCCGTAGCCGTGGCCTCGGCACAGCAGACCTCCAAATTCACCGCCGGAAAGAGCAACGAGTATGGCCTCTCCTACTCGCTCCCCGTCAACGGCCTCAAGATCAGCATAGCGGCTCAGAAACGTGTGCTGA
>CAMWGM010000018.1 GCA_947173755.1 uncultured Muribaculaceae bacterium | reverse complement strand
CACTAAAATCGACCTCATCCTCGACCTCGTGAGCCAAAAGGCATTGCAGAGAAGCAAGGATCCCCTATATACGTTCAATTTCTTTGTCGACTGGTTCAAGAAGAACGACAAAGTGACCGGGCTTGAGAAATGGAACGAGATTTTCCTTCAATACCAACGTCTGCGCGACTGGTATGCCGACCGCGAGATCTATCATCGACTCGGCTATCTCGTGTCTATCAATTTTCCGGCAGATACGCTTGCCCGAATCTTCAAATTCGCTCATCCGGAGGGCAAGGAAGCGCGTTCGACCGAGAGAATCAGGAAAATGCTCAACCGTTTGATAAAATACTCCCTCATTATCAAGCCGGAAGGAAAATTCAAAGATGTGGCCGATTTCAAGGATCTGAAATACAATTGTGCCGAAGACCCCGATAATTCGTTTGACGCCTCACATCACTATATGATCAAACGCTATCTCACTCTCTATAATGTTATGGTTACCGAGAAGGCGGGAAAATCTCTCCGCTATCCTTTCGCCTATCATAACACCGTGGATGGCGGATGGAGTCTCGAGCATATCCATGCCCAGAAATCAGAAACTCTCAATAAGGACTGGCAGTGGCAGCAGTGGGTGGCCACTCATCTCGAATCGCTCAATCATCTTCTGAAAAATCAGGAACTCGATCCCGATCTCAAGACACGTATGTCTTCACTCCGGGAAAGGATGGAGGAGTTCATCAAAATGGGAAAAGGCGGTGAGGAATTTAAAAACATCTCCCAGGAATTCCGCGAAATCATGGAGAATCTCCCCGGGGCCACAGGCCTTTATCAGGACGAGATGGCGAATATGGCCCTTCTCGGACGGTATGACAATTCCACGCTCAACAACTCTACATTCGATGTAAAGCGCAGGAAGATCATCAGCGAACTCAGCACCAACTTCGTTCCGATCGCTACCGAAAGAGTATTCCTCAAAGCGATCGTCAACAATAACGAGACTTGCGACACCGACCATCTTTTCTTCTGGGGAGATAAGGACCGCGAGGTCTATATGTCAGATATGGAAGCAAAACTTAAAGACTATCTTAGCAAATGAGCCACGATAATAGAGAAGCAGGGCATCTCGTATCCCTTAACGGGATGCTGACAGACAAAGAGCACTACATCCACAAGATTCTGATTCCGAAAATTCAGCGAGACTACGCGCAGGGGCGCGACGGTGAGGAATCGGTCAGATCCCGCTTTCTCGACAGTCTCTTTGAGGTGATCGACGCTAAAGACGACTCCGGGATTATGCTCGACTTCGTTTTCGGTCAGAAAACCACAGGAAATGAGCCCGTTTTCTATCCGGTCGACGGACAGCAACGTCTCACCACACTCTTCCTGCTCCATCTTTACATCGGGAAACGGGCCGGTGAAGACACCGAGTTCCTCCGGAAGTTCAGTTATGAGACCCGCGAGAGCAGCAAACAGTTCTGTCAGAGGCTCCACAGTATAAAACCTGAAGATTTTGCCGGGATCAGGGATTACATCGTGAGCCAATGGTGGTTCACAGGCCTGTGGCGCACCGATCCAACCATCAAGGCAATGATCAACATGCTCGACGCCATCGACACCCATTACGCCCAGAAAGGCTATACTGCTGATGATTTCAGGCGCATATGGCCGCGTCTGCGCGATAAAGTCACGTTCTGGCGTCTGCATCTCTCCGATCTCAACACCACCGACGAACTCTATATCAAGATGAACTCGCGCGGTAAGAAACTGACCGATTTCGAGCATTTCAAAGCGATGCTCGACGAGTATGCAGGTACCGGGGGCGAACTCTCAGCTAAAATCGATACGATCTGGACCAATCTGCTGTGGCGCTACCACGACGACAGCCGGGACTGCGACTTGCTAACTGATGACTATACCGACAATGGGCTTGACACATGTTTCCATAATCTGCTTCTCTTCTATCTGAACGTCGAAGGCTGCAAACGCGGAACTATCGATTTTCAGTCTCCTGAGAAAGATCTGATGAAACTCGCGTCTGCAGTTTTAGGGTTCACTCCTCCCCGGGAGGAATTGCCCGAGGAGGAACTCCGGAAGATGCGGGCCGGTAAGACAAAGCAAGCACGTGAAATCATGCGTCGTTTCGAGGATATCATGGATTTCTTCTCCGAGCAGGATGCAGCCGGAAATTATATCCATGATCCTAAGGCGTTTTTCGGAGAATTCATTCAGCGGGGCTACTCTCTGTGGTCTGAAGATGCTTCACTCAACGGTTTTACAGACCAGCCGCAGAAAGTTTTCATCGGAGAACGTAAAGATACAGATCTGTTGAAAGAAGTTTGTAAGGATGGTCTCCTGAAACTTAAACCGACCATCTATATGGAGGCATTCTTCCAGTTGGCAATCAGCCGCATTGACAAGACCAAGTTCCTCGACCGTTTCCGTATCCTACGCAATCTCGTCGAGAATACCGAAATACACGCCCGCGACTTCAGAACGACTCTGCTCGTTGTCGACGAACTGATCGAAAAAGGCAATATGGGTCTTCCGGGTATCACCGACGAGTTGAACAAGATGCAGAAAGATCAGGAAGAACTCAAGAATGCATGGATCGCTGCAAATCCCGCTCATGAGAATCTCCTCAAGGCTGTCGAAAACCATTGGCTGCTCTTCGGAAACCTCAACACTCTGGTAGAGGGAGAAGAGCCCGACAGACAGATCAATCTCACGGCACTCGAACGCTTCGGACGATTGTTTAACTCCGAGTGCGACTATATGCTCATCGAGCGCGCCATGCTGACTGTTGGAGACTACGCTCCTGCAGTCAAGGCAAGAGGCGTGAAAGCCTACGGCGGAGCAGACTGGCGTCGGTGGAAAGAACTGACGCAATCGTTCGGCAGAATCGTGCCGGGAGTGATACAGAAATTCCTCGCCGACTATTCCGATTATTCGCTTAAGGCATTGGAGGAAATTATCAAGAAGGCATCTAATCCCGAAGTATATCCCTGGACATACTATCTCCGCACATACCCCACGATCTATTCAGCAACAAGATCTAAATACCGTTACCTTGATGGAGAGTACTCATATTTCCAGTTGAACGCTAACGGAGGCGGAGGGTCCGAATTCTTCTGGAATCCCTACAATCTGGCTGTTGAGTCCCTTTTGAAGAAGAACGGTATCGAATGCGAAACCAACTGTGCCGGCGGGAGTCTGTACCTGAATGACGCTACTATTACTGTCGACATCAAAGAAAAGTCAATCGAAATCTCCCTTCCTGACGGAACCAAGACCGAACACTCCATCCCTCAGGACTCTGACGGTCATGACACTATAGACCGTATCAAATTAGCCTTTAATCTTTGCACGGACACTATTGTCAGTATGACAAACTGATATTCCCGACTTTCTTGATAGCAAGTGACGCAACCAAATCCATGGTAGGATTTAGTTGCGTCACTGATTTTTTCAATTCTTTAAGCCGTCAGACACCGTCACCGTCATTCGACTTGTTGATCTTAAGGGGCTGGATGAACGACGGCATTTTCTTCTGCAGCCATATCTGGAGCCGGGTCATCAGTTCCCAGAACGACGGCACAAACAGAGTACCGATCACTGCGTTGATAGCCATGCCGAACACCACCGCCGTACCGAGCGAGAGTCGCGATGCTGCTCCGGCACCGGTGGCGAACAGCATAGGCATCACACCGAACACGAAGGCAAGAGCTGTCATCATGATCGGGCGGAACCTGATCTTGCCTGCATCTATCGCAGCCTGCTTGACATCGGCGCCCGATTTTCGGAAGTCGATTGCATACTCGACGATAAGAATGGCATTCTTGGCCGCCAGACCGAGCAGTAGGATTATACCGATCTGGGTGTAGATCGAAATGTCCTGACTGAGGAACATACACCCTATGATTGTTCCGAGAATCGCCGTCGGCATCGCGAAGACCACGGCGAGCGGGTCGGTCCAGCTCTCATACTGTGCGGCGAGCACCAGGATGGTTATGATCACGGCAAATATCAGTACCATCGAGATGGTCGTTCCCGACTGAGTCTCCTGATAGGCCTCGCCTGTCCATGCATACGAGAAACGGTCGCCGACGGCTTTCTGGAGCAATTCCTCCATCGCCTGAATTCCTTCGGCCGACGAAGTGCCTTTGGCCGGAGTGCCGGTAATCGAGGCTGTCTGATACATATTATATCGGCTCACTGTCGACTGTCCGCTGACAGGTTTTACCGTACTGAATGCCGACAGCGGCACCATGTTGCCCTCTGCATTCCTTACGTACAGTTTGCCGATCGAGTTGACATCGGCGCGTGCGCCCTGCTCGGCACTGATATTGACCTCGTAGGTTCTTCCGAAATCCACGAAATCATTCACGTAACTCGTTCCCATATAGGCGGACAGAGTGGCGTAGATATCCTCGAGACGCAGATTGAGAAGTTTGGCCTTGTCGCGGTCGATCACGAGTGAATACTGCGGGACAGAAGCCTGATACTGTGTGGTGAGCTGCTTCAGGCGCGGATCTTTCCTTGCGAGTGCCTGCATATCGTCGAGTGCCTGCGCAAGTGCCTCGCTGCCGAGGTTGTTGATGTCGAGCAACTGCATCTGAAGGCCTGACGTCATTCCCAGACCCGGGATGGCGGGCGGATTGATGGAAAATACGATCGGCTCCTGCATGCCTGCCGCTATCTCATCCACCTTGGCCATGATGGCGTCTACGCTCTCGCTCCTCGACGAGCGCTGGCTCCACGGTTTGAGCATCACGAACAACGTTCCCATATTGTAACCTGATCCGCCACCCATCATCGATTGGCCTGACATCTCGATCACATTCTCCACTGCGGGAATCTTCATGATTTCGTCCGCAAGAGTGCTGACGATCTTATCCGTCCGGTCGAGCGATGCTCCAGTCGGCAACTGAATGGAAGTCAGGAAGTAGCCCATATCCTCCTGAGGAATATAACTTGTCGGCCATTTGGCAAATCCCCAGAAAGCACCGATGCAGATAAGGAAGTAGAGCCCGAGCGACACCCAAGGACGGCGCACTGTCGCACCGACAGCCTTGACATACTTGTTCTCGGTCCAGGTCCAGCCTTTGTTGAACCAGCGGAAAAGGAAAAACCGCGGCTGTGCATTTGTCTTCTTTTTCAGGAAGAGCGCACACATTGCAGGGGTGAACGTAAGAGCGTTGAAGCCGGAGAATGCTACCGACGTCGCGATGGTGAGCGCAAACTGTTTATAGAGTTCTCCCGTAATTCCCGATATGAAGGCGGTTGGGATGAAGACGGAGAGAAGCACCAATACTTCGCCTACAACAGGGCCGGTCAGTTCCTTCATGGCTTTTTCGGCACTCTGTCTTGGTGTCAGTTTTCCTTCCTGCACCAATCGGGCACAGTCCTCTACCACCACTATCGCATCGTCGACCACAATGGCTATCGCGAGCACAAGACCGAAGAGCGTAAGTGTGTTGAGCGAGAATCCGAGCAGTTTCATGACAGCGAATGTCGCGATGAGCGACACCGGAATCGAGATCATCGGGATGATCACCGCACGCCAGCTCTGAAGGAAGAAAAGTATCACCACCATCACGATCAGTGTCGTCTCGACGAATGTGACGAGCACGTTGTCAATCGAGGCGGTCACGAAGTTAGTGGCGTTCATGATGATCCTGTAATGAATACCGTCGGGGAAATATCTCTGGAGACTTTCCATCTGTGCCTCGACCTTTTTGGCCACTTCGAGAGCATTGGCACCCGGCAACTGGCTGACACCTATCAGGCCGGCCTCATGACCGCTGACACGTGCCACGGTCGAATAGGAGGAAGATCCCAGTTCCACCTTCGCCACATCACGGAGACGGAGCACCGAGTTACCGTCGGTGCGCAATACGATATTGCCGAACTCCTCGGCTGTCTGGAGTTGGCCGCGGGTGGTGATGGTATATGAGAAATCAACATCCGAATTCGCGGGAGGAGTTCCGACACTGCCGGCCGACACTTCCATGTTCTGGCTCTGGATCATCGACGAGATATCGGCAGGAGTCAGTCCGTACGTCTGCATCTTCGAGGGGTCGAGCCATATCCTCATCGAGTACTCGCCCGCTCCGAAGGCTGCGGCACCACCAACACCATCTATACGCGACAATTCGTCGATTATATTGAGTTGGGCGTAATTGGTCAGATAGAGCGCGTCATAACGCTCGGGGTCGTCGCTCTCCAGTGCGATGAACAGAATCTGGTTGGAAGACTCCGAGGTGACCGACACTCCCTGCTGCTGCACGGCATTAGGCAGTTGCGACTGTGCCAGCGAGATACGGTTCTGTACTTTCACTGACGCCTCGTCGAGATCGGTTCCGTTCTCGAATGTAATCGTGAGGCTATATGATCCGTCGGAAGAATTGGAACTCATGTAGAGCATACCTTCCACACCGTTCACCTGTTGCTCGATCGGTTCGCCCACGACCTTGGCCACCGTCTCCGCATCGGCTCCGGGATAAGCGGCGCTGACCATGACGGTCGGAGGTGTGATGTCGGGATATTGCGCGATAGGGAGCGACTGCACGGTGACAAGGCCCACGATGACCATCAGGATCGCCAGGACGGTGGCGAAGATGGGCCGGTCTATAAAAAATTTTGAGAACATGAAGTTTCAGCGTTTCGTTGTTGGAGATGGTTAGGAAGTATCGGTCACTCTATGGCACGCGGTGTAACTTTCTCGCCGTCGCGCACTTTGAGCATTGCCTTGGTGACATATCGGTCACCCTCCTTGAGTCCCGATGTGACTATGCGGAGCGTATCCTGATAGAGATCGCCGACGGTGATCGGAGTGTAGACCACGCGGTCAGAGTCATTCACCACATAGAGATACTTCCCTAACTGGTTGGTGCCTATCGAAGCGTCACGCACCAGAATGGCATTCTTAGCCATACCATAGGGAAGATGCACATCAACATACATTCCCGCACGAAGTTCGTTATAAGGATTTTTCACCTTAACCTGCACATCCATCGTGCCTGTCGAACGGTTGAGGGCAGGCGAAAGATAAGTGACCGCACCGGTATAGACATGCGGCAGTTTCTCCGAGAAAGTCAGGGGAACATTATTGAAATCGAGCGAGTCCACGACATCCTCGCGGCTCGAAGTAAGAGTCCGGTCGACTGACTCCGACTGTCCCGTCACACCCACACGCTGGAGAAGTTCGAGATAGCGCGCATCCTCGATGGCGAAGTTCGCAGTCATGATGTCATTTTTATATACTGTGGTAAGAGTCACCGGCGAGCCTTCGCCGCTTACGTATGCTCCTACGCTATAGACGTTTTTTGCTGCCTGGCCCGATATCGGAGCACGCACCACGCAGTAACTCAGATTGCGGTTCGCGGTCTCGAGAGCGGCCCGGGCACTCATGATCGACGACTCCGCCTGCTCAAGCGCGCTCTCGGCCTGCTCGACCTCCATCTTGCTGACAGCCTCGCTGGCAAGCGCTTTCTTAACGGCCTCATAATGGCTGCGGGCATAGTCGCGCTCGCTGATAGCCGTCTGAAGCGATGCCTTGGCCTGAGAAGCCAAGTCGCGATACTTCGAACTTTCGATCGTGAAAAGGATATCACCTTCGTTCACCATCTGACCGCTCTCATAATTCATCGACACTATCTGGCCGTTGACTCTCGCCACTGCATCCACCGCCTTGTCGGCTGTAAGATAGCCCGGATAGGTTGACACCAACTGGACATCCTCCACCTTGACGGCGGCAACATCTATGACAGGAGCCTCGGTCTCTTCGGTCTTATCGGTTTTGTGGGAACATGACGAAAATATTAATGCGCAGCCGGCAACGCTTAAAAGAATGTATGATTTCATATCCGGGTGATTTTTTTATTGGGAAATATTGTTTTATTGTCAGAAATCGGTCGGCACGGGCGAGCCTCCGAGAGCCTTGTAGAGATCAACGAGAGCCACGAGCGCATTGCCTCGGGCCGAGACAAGCGAGTTGGCGCTGTTCAGCCAGTCTATCTGCGCGTCCACCACATTGGTGAAGGATGAGAGACCCTCCTTATACTGTTCGATCGCTATCGAGAATGCCTGCTGGTTCTGCTCGAACACGTTGCGGTAAAGTTGGAAAGTGGTCAGGGCCGAGTAGTAAGACGAGATCGCGTTGTTGACCTCCTGCACGGCCGTCATCACCGTGAGATTATAATCGTCGACATCCGCGCGTAACTGCTCGCGGGCGCTCTCGACAGCATAGTTTCTGGCGAAACCGTCAAACAGGGTCCATGAAAGTTTCGGCGCGATGCTCCAACCGAACCCCTGATCCTTAAAAAGATGCTTCATTTCGGGTGCTGAGAAACCGATAGTTCCTTCGAGGGTCAGAGTCGGTAGGAAATCCTTCTTCGCCACACCGATCGCTGCAGCATCGGCCGCCAGTTGATATTCGACGCTGACGATATCCGGACGGCGACGCAGAAGATTGACCGGCACTCCTGCAGGGATGATATGCTCGACTGTCGGGAGTTCACTGATCGTGCCCAGATAGTCGGTGATCTGCTCCGGATAGACTCCGAGCAGCATGGCAAGTGCGTTTGTAGTAGTGGTTATCTGTGTCTGGAGCGAAGGTACTGTTGCTTTGGTGGTGAAAAGCACACTCTTCGCCTGAGCCACGTCAAGTTTGCTCACCAGTCCCGCCTCATGACGAGCCTCAACGATTTTCACCACTCTTTCCTGCTGGGCAAGGTGGCGTTCGGCCACTGCAAGACGGTTCTGAAGCACACGCAGATTAATATAATAGGTGGCGATATCGGCCACGACGCTGACCATGGTAGCGACATAGTCGGCCCGCTTGGCATTATATGAAGCGCGTTTCGAACGGACATCCTGTGTGATTTTCCCGAAAACATCGATCTGCCAGTTCATCTCCGCTCCGAGATTATATTCGGGTGTCATGACGATGGGACTGCCCGATTCGCGCTCGCGGCTGTAGCCTGCAGAAATCCCGATGGTCGGATAATAGTTTGACTGTGCCTGTTTCATCGCCAGACGCGCCATCTCACGACGGCGCGCAGCCGCACGCACATTATAGTTGTTGCTCATGCCTAAGGTGATGAGCGAGTCGAGCGTATTATCCTCGAATTTTTTCCACCATTCATCCTCGTCAGGAAGTGTCTGACGCACTTCGGGTGTGTAGGCCCACTGCTCGGGCATCGGCTGTTTGAGATATTTTTCGGCATCCTCGGGTCCGTCGGCCATAGCCGGAATGGCCGTGACGGTCAGAAGTGTCAGAACTTGCAGAAATTTTTTCATCCTTCGTCGGAATAGTGGAAATAGTGAAATCGTAAGGGAATATTTATTCAAATTAATAACGCCTCCGGAACATCGAAAGTTCTGGAGGCGTTAAATAAAATTAATAAATTTTCACTTTTTTATCAGTTCAGGAGCAACACGATGCCTGCCGACCAAGTGCTGAAATTCACTCCCGTCTCACCCTTGAACTGCTTCATGGGCGAATAGCGGAAATAGAGTCCGAGACCGTCATACGAAATCGAGACCATTGGATCGACTGTCACGATTCGTCTCGGCAGTCCGCCTGTCTTCACCGTGTACTTGCTCCCGTCCATCCTGTAACGGTTGACTATAGAGGCCCCCGTGTTGAAATTCACCACCGGACCGAGCGACACACTCCAGTCGCCCCCCTTCCCGAACGAATACGAGTAAAGCAGAGGCACCTGAAGCCTGAAAAGTTCGAGTGTCGAACTTCGTTTACTCTGGTTTTCGGCATAAGGAAGAAGACCCAGCGATCCATCCTCGGTTTTGGTAAGATAGGAGTCACCTTTTGTGACGATATGCTGTGCGCCGATGCCGAATCCTCCTATAAGGGTGTGGGCACGGTAACTGTATTTCACACCGAGTATCGACAGTATCGACAGATCCCAACTTTTTCCAACCGTGGGCGAGAAGCCGGGGCTGCGGTTGACCGTTCCTGTCCATCCCGCCGTAAGCCCGCCGAAAAAGAGACTCCATCTCGACTCTCCCTTTCTCGACAACGTAAAGCCCACATCGTTGCTCTTCCTGCCTATATATGACGCCTGCTGCCGGTTTTCCGGATCGGCATAAGGAAAGGACAGACTGACCGGATCGATGTTTTCGGGGCTGCGATAACTGACCGTCACTGCCGAATCGGTCTCGACCACTGTCACGTCGGTTAAATTCTGACACATTATCATCGACTTCGACCATGCACCCTTTTTCTTCCCCTCACCCGTCTGATAGAAGAAATTGTCCGCTCCATTATTAAGTTTGCTCACCTGGATAGAAGTGATCTTGTTGTCTGAAAAAATCATGATTTCCTTTGCCGCGCTGACATTAAGCAGGGTGTCACTCTGGGTCTGTGCAGTCATGATCGATGCCGAAGCAAATGCAAGCGCAACCGCTGCGTGTCTTATCCTATTCATTTTAAGAACTGATGAAAGTGTTGATTATGTGTAAGAAATGAATATTCTCTCTGCTTTCGCCGTGTCGATATATCCCTCCATATACACGAGGAGTACAGTAGCCGGATTGGTATTCTTATTGTAAAAATAATATATGTATCTGTGGAGCGATGGTTTACCCTTCACTTTTTCTGCCGGGAGTGAGAAGCAGGCGTATTGCAGATGTCCTTCGCGATAGCGCACGTTGCGTCCGACAGCCTTCGATCCGTCAGCCAGAACAAGTTTCTCGATTTTTGACGCATATTTCTCTGCCGGTCCCTTGAAAATGGCCAGCGCGCTCAGCCGGTACTCCCGCAGATAACGTTGATTACCGCTCATCTGGATTTCAGTGACCCCTTTGTCGGCCACATACGCACCTCCGAACATCGAGTTGATTTCAAGACCGGTCTGCGCCTCAGCCCCTATGGCCATGCCGATAGTTATGGCAAGCAATAGCAACAGTCGTTTCATATTCTTTTAAAAATAAAGTTGTTTTTCCGATTCATATATCTCCACAAGTCCCGCGACCCCGGCGAGATCAGCCATCATATCCATGTCGGCCTGATCCTCGCTCTCGCCCGCCTCGCGAAGACTGCACCTCAGGATCGCCTCCACCGCCGCCTCGTCAGTCACCTTCCTGCCATCGACATACGCATAGCAGGTCGATTCCTCGGTCTCTCCGTGAGATTTCGCGATGAACAGAGTGACTGACACCAACACAGCCACTGCCGCCGCAACAGACGCGACCTTCGCCAATCTCCGGACAGCCGTTCCTCTTTTGTCCGCTTTACGGGTCTGAGGCGGACATGCAAACCCCATTAGAGCCCGCGCTTCGTCTATCGCAGGGTGACGCAAGGTTGTGGTGGCCAGATCCCGGCGGAGATTTCTCTCCTCCTGATCGGTCAGAGTGCAGTCGAAATAGGCTTCTATCCTTTCGAGCATCTCTTCCTCACTGTATGCTGACTTTTTCATTATCATTATCTGGTGGAATTATAATAGGTTCTTATTACTTTCCTGGCTCTGCTCAATGCGAGCCTCACGTTGCTTTCCGTCAGTCCTAGCGCAAGGGCAATCTCCTCATATCCTCTTCCCTCGACATCGTGAAGAGTGAAAATTTCAAGTTGCCTTCCCTTGAGCAACCTCCGGCTCAGGCTGATCACCGCCTGATAGGTTTCTGCCCGTTCGCGTTCCTCGTCGCTCTCATCGGATGTGAGTCTGCGGGCATCAGTCTCCTCAAGCCGGCTCTCGCTGTGCGACTTCGATCGCCTCATAGCATCGATAGCACCGTTCCTCACCGCGGCATAACTGAGTCTGATCGCTTCCCTTTCGTCTGCAACCGCCTCCTTCCTGCTCCAGAGACGGCAGAAAGCCTCGCTGACCACGTCGTCGGCATCCTCATCGCCGGCAATCGATGAAGCCAACGAGCGAAGCCGCCCGCGCCAGTCAGTGAATACTTGTGTGAGGAAATGCTGTTTCAACGTGAAGAGTGTTTGTTGACGTGTTCTGTATTAAAGAACGAAAGCCCCGGCGTTTTGCAACACACCGGAGCCGAAATTTTTCTGATAAAAAAAGCAGCAGGCCTGTAAGCCGGGTTATGTCGGCGTGCCACTTCCTTGTGCCGGGGTTTCTCAACTGCCGGCTCAGGGTTGACACTCCGGAAGCGTCATTTATCTAATCGGTGATCCGGAGACCACTCAAGCAGCCTACCCCTCGGCTATGGACGAGCAGCCCATTGCCGCATCCGCTCACGCGGATTTCACGGCGCGCCGGTATACATGGCCTTGCAACCCATAAGACGTGCGGCATGCCGTGTCGCCACGACACCCGGTGGGCTCTTACCCCACCTTTTCACCCTCACCTTCCGACTCACTTTTCATGATGCGGGAGGCAGTCATTCTCTGTCACGCTACTCTACCGTCGCCGATAGCTGTCCGTTAGACAGTATGGTGCTCTGCGTTGCCCGGACTTTCCTCTTGCCGCCTCTTTAAGGATCTCCCCGCGGGGCTGACCCACGGCAAGCGACACTTCGCGTCCTGCTGCATAAGTGCAAAGTTAGGAATTTTCCCCCGTAACTCAAAATTTTCTTTTCGCCGTGAAAAAGTTTATGCAACTTCTTCCCTTTCTTATCTCTTGTGTGGAGAATTTTGGCTAAATTTGCGTCACCATTCATTTCCATTTTTTCCACTCTCTATGTTCCTCGATCAACGTTTCGACCTCGACCGCACGGTGCGCCTCGTGATCAACTGCGTCCTCTTCGCCGGATTCATCTATCTGATCAACATCCTGCGCGGAGTCCTCCTCCCCTTCCTTGTGGGATGTCTCGTGGCCTATCTTCTCGAGCCGTGGGTGCAGTTCAACCGCCGCCTGCTCGGTCTCAAAGGTCGCGTAGTGGCCACATTCATGACCCTCTTCGAGATCACCTTCATCCTGTCGACGCTCCTCTACTTCACCATCCCTATGATCATCAGCGAGTCGGCCCAGATGGCCGAGATGCTCAAGGAATATGCCGCCAAGGAAATGGAAAGCCAGTGGGTGCTTCCCCCCGAAGTCCACGACTTCATCCGCTCACACATCGACCTCGATGACCTCGCATCCAAATTCACATCCCAGGAATGGACCCGAATGGTACAGAAGACACTCTCTGTCTCCTGGGGGCTCCTCACCGGCTCAATCGCATTTCTGCTCTCGGTAGTCAGTTGGGTCATTGTCCTCCTCTACATCATTTTCATAATGATCGACTACGACAACATTGCCGAAGCATCCCTCAACCTCGTCGTCCCCAAATACCGCAAATTTGTCTCCCGCCTCGCCAACGACGTCAAGCGGTCGATGAACCAGTATTTCCGGGGCCAGGCTCTCGTGGCCTTCATCGTCGGAGTCCTCTTCTCCATCGGATTTCTCATCATCGGCTTTCCGCTGGCCATCGTGCTCGGCATGTTCATAGGTCTGCTCAACATGGTGCCCTACCTCCAGTTGATCTCCCTCATTCCTGTCACACTCATCTGCATCGTCTGCTCGGTCAGCGGTGTCGACACTTTCTGGACGCTCATGGGCGAGACCATCGCCGTCTACTGCATCGTCCAGGTCATTCAGGATCTCTACCTCACCCCACGCATCATCGGCAAAGCGATGTCCATGAACCCCGCATTCATTTTCCTCTCCCTTTCCGTGTGGGGCACCCTGCTCGGCATGATCGGACTCATCATCGCAATACCCCTTACTACCCTTCTCGTCTCCTATTATGAACAGTTCATTGCCATGCGCAGCCGCGTCGATTCACGCAAACGCTCTGGGAAACAAAAACTTAGAAAGAAACCTGAAATCGCTGAGTGTTAACAGGTGTTAAATCGGGCTTTAAAATTTGCACAGTCCAAAAATAGTGACTAACTTTGCATCGCAAAACCGAGGGAGACACCTCCTGAGAGATGCGAAACTAAGACCAACGCGAAAATAGCTCAGTTGGTAGAGCACAACCTTGCCAAGGTTGGGGTCGCGGGT
>CAMWGM010000017.1 GCA_947173755.1 uncultured Muribaculaceae bacterium | reverse complement strand
CGGGAGGAAGCACGCCGAATGCGTCGGCCGAGAGGAAGATGACATTCTTTGCGGCGGGACCGCGAGAGGGAACGATGATGTTCTTGATGTGGTTGATGGGGTAGGACACGCGGGTGTTCTCGGTGACAGATTTGTCGGTGAAGTCGATCTTGCCGTCCTTGTCCACGGTTACGTTCTCGAGGAGAGCGTCGCGGGTGATTGCGTTGTAGATGTCGGGCTCTGAGTCCTTGTCAAGGTTGATTACCTTGGCATAGCAACCGCCTTCATAGTTGAAGACACCGTTGTCGTCCCAGCCGTGTTCGTCGTCGCCGATGAGGAGACGTTTCGGGTCGGTCGAGAGGGTGGTCTTACCTGTTCCGGAGAGACCGAAGAAGATAGCGGTGTTCTGGCCTTCCTTGTCGGTGTTGGCCGAGCAGTGCATCGATGCGATGCCGCGGAGAGGATTGTAGTAGTTCATGATCGAGAACATACCTTTCTTCATCTCACCGCCATACCAGGTGTTGATGATGAGCTGCATGCGCTCGGTGAGGTTGAAGGCAACGACGGTCTCCGAGTTGATGCCGAGTTCCTTCCAGTTTTCAACCTTGGCCTTCGAAGCGTTCATCACTACGAAGTCGGGGGTGAAGTTGTCAAGTTCTTCCTTGGTGGGACGGATGAACATGTTGGTGACAAAGTGAGCCTGCCAAGCCACTTCCATGATGAAGCGGACAGCGAGACGGGTGTCGGGGTTGGTGCCGCAGAAGGCGTCGACTACATAGAGAGTCTTGTCGGAGAGTTCCTTGTCAGCGATCTCCTTGAGAGCCTTCCAGGTCTCGGGAGTGATGGGCTTGTTGTCGTTCTTGTATTCGTCGGATGTCCACCAGATGGTGTTAGCCGAGGTGTCGTCCTTCACAAAGAATTTGTCTTTGGGTGAACGGCCGGTGTAGATACCGGTCATTACGTTGACGGCGCCAAGTTCGGTCTCCTGACCTTTCTCATAACCTTCGAGCGAGGGATTAACCTCGTCGATGAAGAGCTGATCGTAGGAGGGGTTGTGGATCACGGTCGAACCGTGGATGCCATACTTTGAAAGATCGATCTTTTCCATAGTCGGAGAAAATTGAGATATTTTAGAGTTGATAATTACGTTTGGCATTAATCTTCTTTACCATCTGCAAAGTTAGTGAAAATTTCGCTAACTGTGCAATAGATTAAAGAAATTTTTCATTATTTTTAATAGGAATAATCTAACGTTTTCTTTTCATTTGCAGAACGTCCGCCGCCCCGAAATGTTCACATTTTTCGTGCTTATTTTATACTATTGGTGAAGGAATTTTTTGGCCGGTAAATTTCAGTTCGAGATCTTCGAAAAGTTTCCTGGAGATTCCCACGCTGAAATCGTTGAAATAAATTATCACCTGTTCTTTACTTTCACCGAAATGATAGACAGTGACCAGCGAATCAATATTAACTTCCTCCACAGAGCGGCTAAGACGGGCAAGAGTATCCGGATCTATGAGTTCCTTCCGTTTTTTCCATGCTTTAAGATTGCGCGGAAACATATAGACAGAATAATTCTCTTTGATAAGTTCGGCGAGCGTTAGTCGGTGTGGTTGATCAATTTTCTTTTTCTCCTTCTCCTTCTCTTCAGAATATAATTCGTAAACGAAAGTCTCCGGATGCGGGTCCTCCTTATCCTCACAGAGCCGGAATGTTTTACCTGAGATGGGATAGTCGTAAATGTAAAGATATTTCGAATCGATCGCCACAAGACAGTTCACGATATTGATCAACGAGTTATATCCCTCCTCGCGTATCCGAGATCGTGTAATCACTTCTTGAGCGCGAGTATAGAAGGGGTCGTCTGCGGACATCCGATCGAAACGGCTCCAGGGAGTCGATATCGGAAGTTGCGGTTTCATCGGCCGAAGTTCAATGCTGTCGATCGAGCCATCTTCTCTTTCTTGCATAGTAAAACGGGTGTAACAAACCAATCCTTCTGCGATTCCGCTTCCTCCCTTACGCAGGGTTTTCAGAGTGCTTTCAGGATCCATCCACACGAAATAGTCATTTTCATAGTCGGGCGAGTCCATATCGGTGGTCATTACGAAGAAGGAGTAAGGAAGAAGTTGCCAGTCTCCGCGGAGATCCTCTTCGAAACAGAAAGCAAACTGATAGTTTGCGGGAAATACCCAGAAACGTTTTTCGCTTCCTTGCGCGTTGTCGCGCCATATCCCGGAAAGAGGCAGAGAATATGACTGCAGTCCCATATTGGTGATTTGATCTGGAGAAGCACTCATCACACATGATGCGGCTATCTGCTGAAGTATCACCCAGTATTGCACAGACGAAGGATAGACACCATGTTTGATATAATGTTTTATCTCGGTGATGGCATGATCGACTGAAGGAAGAGAACCGGCTTTGAACATTCCCACTGCCGGCATCTCTTCCTTGATGGAGTAGAGCAGTTCGAGCATGAGTTGGTTGCGGTCGATACCTACACGGTTCTTCTGATCGGTAACTTCATAATCGGAAGTCTTCGCCTTGTTTGGCGCGACGATGCCCCATGTCATGAGTACGGTGAAGCAGACATCTATCTCATCCTGACATCCGGCCTCAGGACAATAGATTTCAAACGCTTTCTTCGGAAACAGGTTCTTGAATATTTTCAGCGAGGCGTCCTTTCCTTTAAAGGTTTGTCCGATATAGGCCCAAAGAAAGAGTCTGACGGCTAAAATACGTCTGATTTCCGAGCGAGTACGTCTTCCTCCGGTATTATCTTCTCCTAAATCAGGATCATTCAGACCGTTTTCCTTATAATACTGCTCAACGGCTCCCTGATATGCTGAGACAAACTCTTCGAGGCTGTCAAGGGTATATTCTTGCAATTTTTTCTCGAGTCTCTTGGAGTAGAAACTCATATTGTCATCGGTCCTCTTAAAGTCGTCGATCGATTTCAAGCCGAGATATTTTAGCGCTTCTTCTTTGGTGTTGAACAGGAGGCGACAGTTCACTGCGATATCGAGGGGCGTATTGCGTGCTTTTCGATTTTTAGTCGTCATTTTACCGTTTAAAACCGATTAAGTGAGGAATTATTTTTTAAGCGATCCCGAGGTGTTTCGCTGGTTGGCCGAAGTAGCGAAATTTGCATTGTCAAAAGGGCGGACGAGCAATCTGAACTACCTTTTGACAAACATAATATTCTAATTTCAAAATTACAAAAACCTATGCAACATTCAAAAAAAATCTCTATGGGAAGTCTGTTGGCCGACCGCCTTTTTGCGGCCGCTGACCCGCAGGAGGCGGAAGATGTAAAGACTCTCGCGACAGAAATACTCGAGTCGGGTCGCTCCCAACTTACGGTACGCGACGGTCAAACTGTCGGAGAGGCGGTCGGACGCCTGTCCGAACAACTCGGCAATGTCGAGAAAGTCGCCTTCGGAGTCTTCTTCAATCCGTCTAGTCCGATCCTGATGAGGGATCTGGCACATATCGCTCAACTGGCCGCATCCCTGGGTACAGACGTCGATTTCCGATGGGTCTATGCTTCCTCGACCATCTGTCAGGAGAACCAAGTCTTCGTTCTCGCACTCTCCATGATCAAATCATAATACTAACCCTTCAAAACATTTCAGAAATGAATACAGAATGTCCTAATTGCGGCATGGAAAATGCATACTTCGACGGTGTGGAATACGTATGTCCCGATTGTGGTCACACATGGGGCTGCGACGAGGTGGATGACGAATATTCGCGCTATCAGCCTGAAGAAGATGACGATGACGACTTCGACTACGAGGTAATCGTCCACTAATCTTCCTCCCCCAATTCCTCTCTCCTCAATTTTTTAAATAAACTGTCCTACATTTCAATTTCAAAAAGATGACACAGCATGTCCATTTCTCCCCGATAATAGATCACCGGGTTTTAGAGATTCTCAAACATACTTTAGCAAGCATAGAAAGGAAACGTGGCGATTGCCCCGCATCGACTCTCGCCTCAGTACTGCAGATCAAATACCCCGCGAAATTCAAACCTGACAACTGGGCCGGACATTCCTCCTTTGGGGAAATGCTCGGGACTTACGGACATTTTTTCGAGGTCTATTATCAGGGAGATCAAAAGAAAAACCTCATGGTAAGAAAAGCCGGTAAAGAAGCAGTTTGTGAGGTTCAGACAACAGTTCGGCCGGGTTCAGTTCTGAACATCCCGGATATTGTCAATACGTATTTTACGGATGAAATATGTCGAAAAGCTGTCAGTCGCTACGATATTCCCGCCGATCTCGCTGATCCGAGTCGTCTTCGACAGATACTCTGCTACAGATTACTCCGTCTTGAAAAAGAAGGAAAAATTATAAGACCGAACAAACAATTCGTATGCCACACAGGACTTTATACCAATGACGGGGTAGATCCTGTCTACCTTCTTGCTGTTGGAAAGGCAGGATGTCTGGACGTCAGGACTGTCGAACGTTGCGAGAAGGATGGGAGGAAGATGATCAGTATTCTGGGCAATGTCGAGCCTCAGCCTGTGTCGTTTCCCAGGGTACATTTCGACAATACTCTTGAAATTGTTGCTGAGTATGGCCACATACTCGACGATCATCCGGAAAGATTGCCGAACTGCCTGCTCGAAATGGTGACACGTCATCCGGATTATCCAGTTTCTTCATCCGTGACAGATGCGGTGGATATCGTATCTAAGTACCGCAGTTATCTTCTACGCCAACTTATGGGGGCCGTCGAATTGGTGGCAACCAAATTGAGAAACGGTACGGTCGAAGCGGCCCCATTCTGGTTTATGACCACCGATCGTATGTGCTGGCTGGTTCCGCTTGAACTCGGAATCGACGGGAAGGCGAGTATCGCTTTGGTCCTTGATCTGGCCGAACTTAACGGACAAAAGGTCTATCGTGCCTATACCGTGCTCGGCCTCGAAGATGCTTATCGTAGCGCCCGGTTGGTCGACAGAGTCACTGCGAAATGGCTTGCCGATTACGGTAATGGAATCAGTTGAGGGAATTCCAGCCAATTAAACACAACGACAGCACCATCGCCGGAAATGCGGTAGTGCTGTCGTGATACACATAGAATATTGAATATTTTTATCTTCTGCGGTTTCTAACTGATCGTGCCGCTGACGACGATGATGCTTTGGGTGCCTTGGGCTTTTTGGCTTTGAGCGCTTTGGCAGGTTTGGCTTTCGAACCGGATGCTCCCGAGCCGCGCTTTGTGCGCGATGCAGTAGATTTACGCGCCGATTTGGTCGATGACTCGGTAGAGACGCCGTCAGTATTTTCAGATTCGTCTGCTGCCGCCAGAGCCTCAGCCTCGGCGGCTGCCTCACGTCGGGCAGCGAGTTCGTCAAGCGAAGGTACCCATAGTTTCTTCTCAAAACCTTCCAGACGTTCCTGAATCGAGTCCTGAGCGTGAGCCAGATCATCAGGATCAGGGTGAAGTTGCATCAGCGACTTGTTCTTGAGGTTGCGGGTCTTATAGATCTCGCCATCGTAGAGCGACAACTGGAAGAAATCGTCATAAGTAGCCGTTGCAAGATTATTGTCATCGTTAGTGAAGATATTCTGTGTCACCAGATAGGGACGAAGGTCGGAATATTTCACCCAGAACATGGGATAACGAACATCCTCGCCTCCGAAGTCACCCGAACGGTGAAGCACAGGGCAGATCGCTTCAACCGAACGTTTCATACGGTTGTTGCGCTTGTCGAACTCCCATTTTTCAACCATGTAATAAGAGAGCACCTCACCTGCGGGAACATCGGCCGGTTCGATGGTGAAGCGTGGATTTTTCTCGGTCGATCCTTTGGCCTCGGTATAGAGGATATAGAAACGGTCCAATACATCGCGCATTTTTACCTGATACTCCGGAGTGAAAACCTCGCGGCCGTCAAGATACTCATATCCTTTGAGCGAACCGTCGGCCATGTGGGCGAAGATGATACGGAACAGGTTGTCCTGCCCCTCGATCGGCTCGTCGGGATAGTAAAGGGGAGCATTGGCATCCTTGTTGAGGTCAAGACGACGGTAGATGACGCGCATCCACTGGCGCTCGCTGTCATCGACCGACGATTCGGAAGGATCGCCGAGTCTCGACTGCATGCGCTGGGTAACACCGGGAGCCGAGGAACTGCCTGAGCGCTGATCATTGTCGCGACGGCGCACGACGCTGCTGCTACTCGACTCCTGGGCGAAGAGCGATGCAGAGATGGAGAGGGTTATGATGGTGATCAGTAAGCGTATCATATATGGATGGCGTTGGAATAGGAATTGTAATTCGTAAATTTACTGGACGATGACCTCTACGGGCGAAAGTTCGCGGGTGATACCGTCGGGACCTTTGGCGCGTATGCGGGAAATGTAGAATCGCTTGCCGCGCGACAAGCGCTTGAACTGCTCACGCTGTTTGGCTGAAAAAGATGCACCCTGCGAAAGTTCCGGAAGGGCGTTGCCCATCTGGTCGAAGAAGACGGTTTCGAAACCTAACACTTCAAAGTCTATGTTGAGCATATCGTCGTCGATGGCGGCCGATATACCCGGAGCCTGCGCCAGAAGCGTCTTTGAGAATGGTTTTCCTCCTTTATATCTTTCCTTGGCCCCATTGGCGCCGGAGAAAGCGATGAAGGCTGTAGGATCGGGAAGTTTGCGCACACGGAATGTCGATGTCGCGACGGTCTGCTGGCGTCCGTCGATTGTTGCAGTAACAGTAATGACGGCGTTATCACCCACCTTAGTCGGTCGCGCTATCCATGTGTCGCCGTTGCGGGTCAGCGTGCCGTTGGTCATTGTGGCTGACACGTTCGACGTCGGAACACCGGGTACCGAGATGCTCAGAGGGTTGTTGATACCCGCATATAATACATTCATCATGGTGGCTGAAACGGTAGCGGTAGGCTCCATGACAGTATAAGATGACGAGAAGGGATGACGGGTCGAGGAGCCGTCGCCGTGGGTCACTTCGAGATAACCGGAATAATCGAAATTTCCGGTCTTGGAGGTGGCGAACTCATACAGACCATCCGAACCCGACAGTTGCTGCCCGTTGATAAAGATGGCAGGACGGGCTGTGGTATCGACGGCTGCCAGAACGATGTTGGCTGAATATTTACCCCCTCTCATCACCATCCGGCTCTGGGGGATGACAAAGGCATTGATCTCGTTGACGCGGACGTCGCCGGCGTCTACCGCCGAGAGAAGATTGCTCAGAGCCTCACCCTCAGCGAAGCGGATATCGTTCTGAAGTTTGGTGAGATGGGTGACGGCCGCCACAACGGGCTGGTTCTCAAATTTTGCCTGCTCCCACGGACGCGGATTGACAGTACCGGGAAGACGGATGGGGGAGGTGGAAAGTGCGTCGGCTATGCTGGCGCTCTTTGCCGAATCTGTAAGGAGGGAGACGATGAAATCGCGGTAGGAGTCGATCCCTTCGCGCAGGAGCTGACCCTTGGGGTCTTTCACTCCCAGCATCACCACTGAGGCAGCCTCGAGATCGTCGCGGCGGTTGATAGCGTGGACATCGCCATCCTTACCGTCGGCTTCGATCACGATTGCAAGTTTGAGCGAATCGACCAAAGCATAGAGATGGTCGGCTTCGTTACGCACACGGGTCGCCTTCTCGAGCCAGGGTCCACCCTTTTCGGGATTCTGCTCGGTGAGACGCTGGAGTTGGGAATAGACAGCGTCGTTTCGGCGTCCGACGGTTGCGTTTGAGCGCGCCAAACCATCCTCGACCTGTACGAAGCCGTCGAGGACATCGCTCGAAACGTTGAGCGCCAGCATGGCTGTGAGGACGATATACATGAGGTTGATCATCCTCTGGCGGGGCGAAAGGCGTACTACTGATTCTGACACGCTGTTGTGGTGAGATTAATTGTTGGGAAAGGAATTTTGATGTGTGATGGAGAGAGAGGCTCAGGGCTGCACTGATGCGCCCGGGCGATACATGTTGGCGGTCATTGCCGAAAGCATTTTCTCATAGACCGAATTGAGCTGCTGCATGTTGCGGGCCATCTTCTCGGTCTCTTCATAGTAGCGCGCACTCTGCGACGCGCTCTTCTCATACATGTCGCGTATATCCTTGATGCCGCGGTTGACGCGGTCGATCGAGTCAAGTTGCGTGGCAACGCTCTTGAGCTGGATTTCGTAGATAGTGTTGAGGCCGCCGATGTTGCGGTTGAGATCGGCCATGGAACTGACATAGCCACGCGAGTTCTCCGAGACGGCGTCGGAATTCTGGCTGATGGCCGAATATGCCTGAAGAAGAGTGGAGGAGACGGCGTTGAGTTGCTCGGTGGTGGCTTGCAGACGGGTCATTGAGTCGGCTATAGCGGTCATCTGCGAGAGGAATGTCTGGGTGGCGGTGGCCAGATCGGCCAGTTGCGACATCTGGTCGGCGGCTGCGCTCATGCGCGAAATGCTGTCGGTGAGCGATGCCGAAGCGGCCGGCGAAAGTCCCGGAAGAAGTGGTTCGGCAGATTGCACGGGTGTCCCTGAAACCACCTGCACCGATCCTCCCTGCGCAGGACGACTACCGGTGGCGGAGGGTTCGCCTCCATCGAGTTCGGGGAATACATCCTCCCACTTATATTCCTTGGGAGGACGATCGAAGGCCGAGATGATGAACATAAGCACCTCGGTGCCCATACCGATGCAGAGCAGGGTGTTGCCGCCGGGAAGGTGGAGGATCTTGAAGAGCGCTCCCCAGATTACGATTGCCGCTCCGATGGAGTAGGCGAAGTTGAAGAGTCGCTGCCCGCCCTCCCAGGTGAGCATAGTCTGTATGTAGTCTTTTATCTGATTGGTTGACATAGCACTGTCTGGTCTATGGAGTGAGAGAATGAGCGGTTATTTCTTTACTTTGGTGCCTTTGGCAAACCCTATCTGAGAACGGACGCAGCGGAAGCCGATATATGAACGCTGTTCGTTCTGATATTCCCACATCCGGAGGTCAGAGCGGACATTGTGGGCGACATCTTTCCATGAACCGCCGCGCACGATCTTGCGCTTCATCTTATAGGGATCCGACTCGGCTGCATCATACCGGTACTCGGGATTGAGGTCGGAGGTAAGACGGCCTACGCTTTCGTTGTAGGCTGTCGAGGTCCATTCACTGACGTTACCGGCCATGTCATATAGACCGAAGTCGTTGGGCGCATAGGTGCCGACGCGCGAGGTGATCAATTGTCCGTCCTGCACGAAGTTACCTTCCTGAGGCTTGAAGTTGGCATAGAAACAACCCTGATCCTCGGTCAGGGGAAGATCCCCCTCCCAGGGATACATGTTCTCGCTCTTTCCGGCGCGGGCTGCGTATTCCCATTCGGCCTCGGTCGGCAGACGGTAGGGCTCGATGTAGACACCTTCCTTGCCGAGCGAACGGCGCAGGAAGTCAGTGCGCCAGTTGGCGAATGCGTTGGCCTGCTCCCAACTTACGCCGACAACGGGATACTCGCTGTAGCCTCCGTGAGAGAAATAGAGTCGGACGTAAGGCTCGTTGTAGGCATTGTCGAAGTCGTTGATCCAGACAGTGGTGTCAGGATAAACATTGACGATATAGGTGTTGAGGAAGTCATATTCGCTCGAGAGGGGACGGGTGATGGTCTCGCGGCGGATCATGCCGTCGTCATCTATATAAGCGGTGTCCTTCGAAATGGTAGGATTTGTTGTCGGGGTCGGACGGTCGGTGTTATACTCGCGGCGGCTCGGGTCGAGACGATTGCGACGGCGCGCGGCCTCGGTGTGGTTGTAGATCTCGTAACGGTAGTTGAGTTGCGAGGGGTCGAGTTCGCGCACACCGGTGATGGGATTAGTACGGTAGAGGCTCTCGATCGCGCGCTGCTCATCTTCGTTGGCGTTGCGCCAGGGAATTGCCTTCGCCCAGTTGAGGCGAGGGGTGATGGGATTTCCTTCACGATCCTCTTCGATGCGGAACTCCTCATTGCCGCCGTAACGGGGATCGGCGAGACGCTCGCGGATGATGGAATCGCGGACCCAGAACACAAACTGCTTGTATTTCGAGTTAGTGACCTCGGTCTCGTCCATCCAGAAGCCATCGACACTGATGCCGCGCGCGTCGGCGCGGAGGTTCCAGAGGGAGTCGTCGGCTGCCGGACCCATTTTGACTGAGCCACGTCCGACGAGCACCATGCCGTAAGGGGTAGGCTCGGCCCAGGAGGTACCGCCTACGCCGGTCACTTCGCCGCCCATCGACGAACGCGAACCTGTGGCGCAACTGACTGCCATGACGAGCAGGGCGACAGAGATGAGGATGTGGAATATTTTTGTCATATCGTGTGTTTAGCCTTTGGGTTGAGGTTGAGGTTATTGAGGAGAGTCGCTTCCTCACATAAGGCGGATGCTTTTGTGGCGGTTGCGGTTTTTCTCGCTGAAATCGAGCTTGAGTTTATAGCCGGCTACCACTTCGTGGCTGCCTGACGATGCGCGGGATATATGGCTCAGATGGTAGTCGTAACTGTAGGCTATGAAAAAGCCCTTCAGCTGGGCTCCGAGGAGCACCGAAACGGCATCGTCCCATCTGTATCCCACTCCAAACGAGAACAGTTTGTTGTAGAGCGCACGGGCCGTGACCTGGGCGTCGACAAACTGAAAATCGCTGCGCACAATCAGTGACGGCATCAATTCAAATAACGTGTTTTTCACCGGGATATTGCCTGATGCGTCAAAATAGAGCATGCGCTTGGCCGTAAATTGATATTTTTTAGCAGTTCCCCCATCCGAGCCCGATGTACCTCCCGAAATCTGCTCGCCGTTTTCACCGCTGAAAGTGACGGTGGGGTTATTGGCATGGAGCAGCGAGACTCCGACACTGAAACGGGGGCGGGAGTAGCGCAGTCCGACTCCGAGATCAAGAGCATTTCCTCCGACATCGCGCATGGGGATAGCATCGTCGGTGCCCTGGTGGTAATCATCGTCGTCAGGAATATAGACTTCCGAGCCGCGGAACTGTTCGTTGAGCAGACCTGCCTGGATTGCGAAAGTCCACGTCCCGCGTAGGAGTTTGAATTTATAGCCGAACTGAAGGTCGGCCGTGAGATTGCGGAACAATCCTATCTTCTCGCTTTGAACCACTGCACCCACGCCCCATTTTTTATCAAGAAATTTGAACGGCATATCGGCGGCTCCTACGAAGGTGAGTGGTGCGCCGTCAATTCCGATCCACTGGGCACGCATGCCCCCACGGAGACGGATGTTGTCGGTGTCGCCTACGGCGGCCGGATTATAATAGGTGGGGATAGCCCATGCGTTGGTCAGGAGAGCGTCGCCCTGAGCGCTGAGTTTCATCACGGGGAGAAGAGCCACGATCAGGACGGCTGTAAGTCGAAGGAATTTCTGCATGGCTTATTCGAAGTAGAAGGTGAGAACCACCATGCGCGAGACGGCACGCTTGAGCGAACGGGTGATTTTCATCATTTCGGGTTCATCCTCAAGATCCGGACGTTTATGGTCGATGACATCAGTCAGACCGAAGCAGAATTTCACCTCCGGGATAAATTTGAAATATGGAAGGTAGAAGTCACAACCAAGGCCGGTGGTGATATAGAAGTCGGTAGGCTTGGTGCGCAGGAAGTCGCCGTTGTGATGGGTTACGTTGAAGGTCGGCATAATGCCGGCGGTCACGTAGGGTCGGGCATTCCTCATCCTCCATCCCGAGAATTTGAGATCGACCGGAAGCACCACCAGGGCTGATTTCAGGTTCTGACGTTCTGTGGAGCCTGTTGTGACGTCAAGCATAGTGACGTCCCGGTTTCCGAAATACATTCCGGGAGTAAACCGCAGGTTGAGCAGCGGACCGAGACGAAGATCCATCAGACCGTTCACGCAGAATCCTGGCGAAAACGACGGTTGCTCCATGAACCACTGCTCGCCGTTGTCGTTTATCAGTCCATTATGGACGAAGGTGATGTCCTGTGCGTGGACTCCGACCGAAAATCCGAGATGGAAGCGGCGCATGTCAGCATAAGGACGGTTGACAAGTTTGTCGTTGAGTTGCTGCGCAGAGACATTCCCGGCACCGAACAGCACGACAATCAGCAACAGTTTCCTTAGAAGAAATCGGGTGATAATATGTAAAGAATGCGACGACATTATGCATCAATAACGTCGTCGCAGTGTGAAATATTGTCGAACCGCGGTTCAGAGATTATAAAATGTGCGGAATGCGCGGATGGTGTAAGTGTGGTCGGCTGTGGCCATTGTCTCGCGCACGGAGTGCATCGCCCATATCGGAGCCCCCATGTCGACGCCGCGTAGCGGAATAGAGGATGTAAGGATATTTCCCAGGGTGGAACCTCCCGCCACGTCGCTGTGATTGACGAAATACTGACACGGTACATCAGCCTGCTCGCAGATGGCGCGGAACACTGCTGCCGAGTCGGCATCGGTCATATATTTGCAGCGTGCGTTGATCTTGATCACGGGGCCACCTCCGAGTCGCGGATGGTTGGTGGGATCATATTTCTCGCCGTAATTCGGGTGGAAACCGTGAGCATTGTCGGCTGAGATCATGAACGAGGCGGGAATGGCGCGGAGCCAGTCGGTGCGTGTGCCTCCCAGACAACCCGTGATTCTTTCGAGCAGATGCGCGAGTACAGGTGAGGCGGCTCCCTGTTTGGTGCCCGAGCCTGTTTCCTCGTTGTCGAAAATCGCCATCACGCGGGTCTGGTCGGACGGCCCGTCAGAGTCGAGAAGCGCGGTGAGGGCGGAATGCACCATTCCGAGATCGTCGAGACGGCCTGACTGAAGGAATTCATCGTCGAGGCCGAGCAGGCATGCCGGTGTGGTGTCGTAGAGCGACAGGTCAAAGTCGAGTATGTCTTCGGGCCGCGCGTAGACCGCATCGGCCACGAGGCGCAGCAGACGGCCGTCGGTGTCGAGTTTGTCACCGACGATAGCGGCGATCGGGAGCATGTCTTTCTGTGCCGAAATCTTGTAGCCGTCGTTCACCTGACGGTTGAAATGTATAGCGAGATTGGGAATTGTGAGCAGCGGGCGGTCGAAGCACACCGTTAGGTTGAGGGGATGGAGAGGCGACTCGCCTCTGACCACCACACGGCCGGCGAGCGAGAGGGGCCGGTCGAACCATGTGTTGAGTATCGGGCCGCCATAGACCTCGACATTCAGTTTGAGAAGTCCGTCAACCCTCATTTCGGCCTTGGGTTTGATGCGGAGCGTGGGGGAGTCGGAGTGTGCCGCGATGATGCGGAATCCTGCGGCGGGATCGGCGGGGGCCGAGGGAGCTATGAAAGCGAAGAGTGCCGACGAATTGACCGTCATGTAATAACGTCCGTCAGGCTCGAGAGTCCAGGGATCTTCCGGGGCAAGCCGTTGGAAACCGGCTGCATCGAGCATTTCCGAAACTGTCTGAACGGCAAGGAAATTCACGGGACTGCGGTCGAGAAAACTCATCAGCGCCTTTGCATTGGCGATTATCTCGGAGTTCATGATTGTTGTGAGTGTAATGAGGGTGAATGTTTTTCGTTAGCGCAAAGTTAATGAAATCCGCAAAATCCGCCAAATCAACACACTTCATCCTGCCATTCACTTTTCACGCCCTGACGAACCAATGACATTTCTGTCGCGTTATAATTGAAAAACATCCCGTTATGAATATCCTCCATCATCTTTCTGCCCGCATCCGTCACTATTTCCATGTCGTGTCAAACATCCGTCCGATCGTCTGGATCGGTCTATATATCTGTCTTGTTCCGGTGTTCGCCCTGATTTATTCATGGTTGCCCGACGGCCAGTTCCGCATTCCGGATGGAGGGTACACTGATTTCGGTTCGTGGCTCTATTATAGTATCGTCACTATCACGACCCTCGGTTTCGGCGACTATACTCCGGCGCATGGTCTTGCTCAGGCTGTGACCGCCATCGAGGTTATGTGTGGATTGATTTTCCTCGGCTTCTTCCTCAATGCTGTCGGGTCGATGAAATCGGAGATCGATCTCGAATCTGAGGCCGAAAAACAGCGGTTGCTCCACACAAAGCAGGAAACCGAAAAACTGCGTCTCACTGTGCCCTCGATAATCCACAATCTCAACACCTACCTGAGTTACTGTTATGCCGTTACGACACCCTTGTCGAAGCGAGATGGAGAAAACGCATCCTTCAATCCCGATTTTACGTTTCAGGATATGGCCGACCTCTATAAACCTTCAGGTCTTCCTTCCGACCGGACAACTCTCCC